>NZ_RAWC01000059.1:0-41901 GCF_003611685.1 Corallococcus sp. CA049B
GCCCCGGTCCGAGGCCTCGCTCCCCCTGCTCGCTCACCGGCAGCGAACAGCCCACTCCCCACTCCCTGAGATGAGCCCAGGACCGGCGCTTCGCAACTTCCACGGATGACGCCTGCGCATCAGCAGCTGGACTCCACCGCGCCGATGTCCGGCCCCGCACCACACGTTGCCTCGAAGTCCAGGTGCTCGCCGCGGTCGACGGCGGCGGGCCCGGGCGCCAGGGTCTCCTGAACGACCGGAGCCGCGTCTTCATACGAATTCGCATCCTGGCCCTGCGCCTGCCATTGAGAGAGATTGAGGGTCGCGCCCCCCTTGAGGAACGTGGCTCCGGGCCGGTAGAGATTGCTGCCCGTCGTCAGACCGGGCGCCTGGCTCCCCACCTGCATCGCCTGGGCCGCGTCGATGATGTTGTTCTTCACCACCATGTTCTCGGTGGGCCCGCCGTCGCCGCTGCCCATGATGATCGCCGGCCCCTGCAACCGGGTGAAGGTGTTGTTCACCACCTGGGTCCCCGTGGAGACCGCCATCTGCAAGCCCCCGCCTGTCATGCCGCCCTCGGTGATCATGTCCCGGATGCGATTGCGGCGGATGACGATGCCCGAGGGGTACGGGCCGAAGCGGTTGCCGCCCACGCCGATGGCCAGACCCGCGTCGTAGAAGTCATTCTCCTCGATGAGGACGTCCCGGGCCGACAGGTGCACCACCATGGCGCCGTTGCCTCCGAGCGTCGGATGGCGGCGGGCCTTGTGCATCTTGTTGTGGCGGACGGTGACGTTGTAGCAGGTCTTGATGTCAATCGATTGCTCGATATTGCCGTACAGGTCGTTGCCTTCGATGAGCAATCCATCCGCCGGTGTACTGGGGTCGGAGCCATCCGTGCTGTAGCACTGGATGGAGTCCCCTGAATTGTCATGAATGACATTGTCGCGCACGGTGATGTTGCGCGCCGTGGGCTGGATCATCACCCCGTGACCATCCTTGTTCGGGATGGAGATGTGGTGGATGTGGTTCTTCTCGAGAGTGGCCCCGTGAGCCCCATTGTGGAAACTGATTCCGGCGCCGTACTGGGCGTTGTGGACCTCCGAGTTGGAGAGCACGGTGCCCTCTGTGTCCCCGGAGAAGGCCACCGCGAAGGAGGGCTTGTTCTGCACGTCGATGTCGAAGCCCTTGATGCGCCAATGGGGCCGCTCCACGACGACGAGCGCGCCCTGCGCGGAGCCCGGGACGATGTGCGGCGTGTCCACGCCCTCGAGGGTGATGGGCGCCTCGGCCGTGCCAGCACGGACGTCGCCGGTGATGAGGACCCGCTCGGCGTAGGTGCCGGCGAGCGCACGGATGCGATCGCCCGGCCCTGCGAGGGTGAGGGCCTTGGCGAGGGTTCGCACGGGAGCCGACTCGGTGCCGGCCGCCGCGTCATCGCCCGTGGGGCTCACCACCCACTCATGCGCGTAGCTGGTCGGCTCTGGAGTCTCGGACGCACCCGGCGTGGGAGACGGGGAAGCGCCCGGCGCCCCGTCCGTCGGTGTGTAGCCTGGAGAGGTCGTGTCCCCGGAACCGCCGGAACCGGTGGAGCTTTGCGGTCCGGACGAAGTACCCCCGCCACAAGCGGAGGCAAGCAGGACCGAGGTGGACAGCAGGAGAGTAGTCAATCGGAGGCGCATGCGAGGACCCTGTTGGAAAGCGGAAACTGAGTGAGTAGGGACAGCAGGGCCGCGCGGATGATTCCGCCGCGATCCGCAAGCCCAGGGCGGAGTGACGAGAGACCGTCCGCCGGCATGCCTCGCGTCAGGCAATGAAGCGTGTCGGGGGAGGAATCGCCCTTCGGGCGGGTACGTCCGGAAGTGAGGGGGTTCGCCGTGCGGTGCCAGCGAGCTGGCTCCACGAGGGGGAGGGTGCGGGGATGCGAATGGGAAGCAAGACAGTGCGGAGTCAGGGTCGCTGGGCCTTCGGATTCCTGCTCGCGTTCCTGGCCGCCATCTACATCAGCCCGGGTGAGTGGATCCCGGGGCTCGCCCGGTTCCGTCCGGCCCTGTTGCTGTCAGCGCTGTCCACCGGGCTGATGCTGATCGGGCGCGTGGGCCGCCGGGAGAAGCTGTGGCACGTGGACGGCTATCGCGGGCTGCTGCTGCTCACCTTCTGTGGCCTGGTGTTCGCGTCGCTGGGTTGGTCGCTGTACCTGGACGCCACGGAGTTCACCGCGGTGGAGCTCCTCAAGTGGGTGCTCGTCTACCTGACGCTGGTGAACCTGGTGACGACGGAGCGGCGGCTGCTGTGGGCCTGCCTCGCGCTCATCCTGGGCTCGCTCTTCACCTCGCGAGGAGTCATCGCCTGGCACCAGGCGGGGGTGGACATGGTGGAGGGCTACCGCGCGCGCTGGGTGGGCGTGTACGCGGACCCCAACCGGATGGCGATGAGCGTGGGCATCATCGTGCCCCTGGCGGTGGCCGTCCTCGTGCGAAAGCAGAGCGCCTTGCTGGTACGGCTGGCGTGCGGCCTCGCGGCGGCGCTGGCCATCACCGCCATGGTGCTGAGCTACTCGCGCGGAGGCTTCCTCGGGCTGGTGGCCGCCGCGGGCACGTGGGTGGTGCTGGAGCGGAACCTGGCCCGCACGCTGGTGGTGCTGGTGGCGGCGGGGGCCATGCTGGTGCTCTCTCCGGAGAGCTTCTGGAACCGCACGCGCACGGTGGGCACCTATGAGGAAGACGCCTCGGCGATGAGCCGCGTGGGGGCCTGGACGGTGGCCTCCCGGGTGAGCGTGGATCACCCGCTGCTGGGCGTGGGCGCGGGCACCTTCCCCTATGCGTGGCGGATCTACGGCCCTCCGGGCGAGGCGCGGGTATACGCCGCGCACAACGTCTTCCTCCAGGTCATCTCGGACTTGGGCTTCATAGGTCTGGCGATCTTCCTGGCCTTCATTGGAGCGGCGCTGGGGCCGTTGTGGACGCTCGCGCGGGACAGGGAGCGGGGCTGGCTGGTGCGGGCGCTCGCCGCGGCGGTGGTGGGCCACCTGGTGTCCTGTCTCTTCGCGGGCTTCCTGGTCGCCGTGCACTTCTACGTGCTGTTCGGGCTCGCGGCCTGCGCGGACCGGCTGGCCCGCGCCGCACGTGCAGCGGGCCAGGGCAATGGTGTACCGGGTCGTGTTTGAGTACGGCGGGGACTGGAACTTCCAGAAACCCTCCCTGAGCCTCATCCCAGCCTGCGGATGGGCGCCCCGTCGAGGAACGCGCGGATGTCCTCCACGGCTTCACGGAAGTACGTCGTGTAGTTCCCCTGGGCTACGTAGCCCAGGTGCGGCGTCGCGAGCAGGTTCGGCAGCGTCCGCAGCACGTCGTCCGCGGGCACCGGCTCTGTTTCAAAGACATCCACCGCCGCGCCCGCGATGACACCCCGCTGGAGCGCATCAACCAGCGCCGCCTGCTCCACGATGGCCGCGCGCGACGTGTTGATGAGGTATGCCGTGGGCTGCATCCTCGCGAGCTCCGCGCGGCCCACCAGCCCTCGCGAGCGCTCCCCCAACACCAGGTGGATGGACACGAAGTCGCTCGTCTCCAGGAGCGCCTCCTTCGACGCGGCCCGCGTCACCCCCACCTCCCCTGCCCTCGCATCCGTGAGGTTCGGGCTCCACGCGACCACGTCCATTCCGAACGCCGCGCCCACGCGGGCCACCCTGCTCCCAATCTTCCCCAGCCCCAGGAGCCCCAACCGCTTCCCGTGCAGCTCCACGCCCACGGAGTGCTGCCACGGGCCGCCCTGCCGGAACGCCGTGCTCTCCCCCACCACGTTCCTCGCGAGCGCCAAGAGCAACGCCCACGTCAGCTCCACCGGAGGCTCGGTCGCGCTCGCCGTCCCGCACACCGTCACGCCGCGCGCGGTGGCCGCGGCCACGTCGATGGACGCATTCCGCATCCCCGTCGTCACCAGCAGCCGCAGCCGTGGCAGCCGCTCGAGCAGCGCCTTCGGAAACGGCGTGCGCTCCCGCATGACGACGAGCAGGTCGAACAGCGACAGCGCCGCGACCAACTCCTCCTCACCGGAGAAGTGCTCGCGGAACACCGTCACCTCGACCTGTCCGCTCACGGACGACCAGTCCGCGAGCCTCGTGGAAACACCTTGATAGTCATCCAGGACGGCGCAGCGCAGCTTCTCCATGGCACCCGCCAGGATCCGCCGCGCCGCCCCGTCGCGTCAATTCACCGCGGCCTTCCGCCGACGGAACCGGCGCACCTTCTCCACCAGCTCCTCCGACAGCACGCCCTTCACCGCGTTGCGCGTCTGGCGGGCCCACTCCTCGGAGCGCGTGAACCACGTGCCCGCGAAGCCCGCGCCGTGCGCGCGCAGGGACACCGTCTGACGCTGCTTCGTCACCCAGTCGGACTTGTACGTCTCCGTGCCTCGCAGGAAGTCGTACTCGGTCAGCCCCATCTCGATGGCGTCCTTGAACGTCTCGCCCACCAGCACCAGGCCCACGCTGCGGTTGCGCCACGCCGGATCATAGCCGGACTGGAAGTACACGAACGTCTGGCCATGCAGGATGCCGTACACGGACGCCACCGCCTGGCCGCCCACCTTCATCGTGTACATCCGCAGCCGGCCCCGCTCCGCCAGCCACTGCGTCGCGTCCCGGTGGAAGGCCTCCACGCCCGCGCCCTTGATGCCCTGCGACCCTCCATCCGAGGACCAGCGCAGCGCATGCAGCCGGAAGAAGTCCGTCATCGGCCCGGCCAGCTGGCCCGGCGCGTCCGTCCGCTCGATGCGGTAGCCGTCCTGCTTCTCCAGCCACTTGCGCCGGCGCAGGTAGTTGTCCCGGCGGCCCGTGCGCTTGAGGAACGCGTCGAACGGCTCGCCCGGCACCAGCGTCTCATACGGGCACACATAGCGCTCCGTCACGCGCACGTCGCCGAACACCTCGCGCGCCACGCCGAGCGTCGTCGAACCCTCGCGCAGGTCCGTCAAATCCAGCACGTCCCACTCGTCGCGCAGTCCTTGGAGCACGTTGAAGAACGCCCGGGCCACCTCCGCCTCGCGGCCCTTGCGCGCCACCACGTCCAGGTAGTCGCTGCCCACGTGCGTCTCACCCAGGAAGCCCAGGCGCCGCACCGGCATGCCGTTCACCCAGCGGTGCTCCAGGCCCAGCGGCAACAGGCCCACCAGCGTGCCCAGCCTGTCGCGCGCCGTCAGCACCAGCGGCCGCACGTCGGGCGCGATGCGCCGGCACCACGGATACAGCCACTCCCACGCGTTGAACGGACCGGCCGTGCTCGCGTCCAAGAGCGAGTTCCACTCCGCCCGCATCCCCGCCAGCTGCGAGGCACTGCCCACCGCCGCCACGTCCAGCCGCGGCGTCAACCTCGGCCCCGACGTCAACTCGTCTTCGCGGATCACCGCGTCACCCTGATGCCTTTCCCGAAGCACTGCCACGGCCCCCGGGGACCATTGCAACCCGGGAGCCAGCTCCTGTTCCCTCACGACGCGCGCTTGCTCGGCCGGCGCTCGGACTTCAGCGCCTCCCGGACCACGTCCGCCACCTGCCCCATGACCTCCGGCGAGAGGTCCTGGTGGCAGGGAATCTCCAGGATGGTGCGCCGCAGCTGCGCGACCTCCGGGAACTCCGACGCGTCGCACGCGGGATGGAAGCGCTTCCAGAAGTCGATGGCGTCGATGCCCTTCTCCCGCAGCTTCGCCAGCAGCAGCTCCTTGTCCTGCACCACCATCGGGTAGAACAGGGGGCTGACGCCCGCGGGCAGCTGGTTGAAGAGCGGCGGCGACACGTCCCGCAGCCGGCCCAGCAGGAGGAAGTAGTTGCGGCGGCGCGCCTCGACGATGGACTCCAGGTCCTGCGCCAGGGCAATCCGCTTCGTCAGCGGGCTCATGCCCAGGTCCACGTGCCGCCGGTCGAAGTGCTGCGTGCCCGTGGCCACCCGCTCGACGCTCGCGGCCTTCACCGCGCCATGCCCCACCGAGCGCACCAGGCCGCGCAGCCCCCGGCCCACCGCCCCGCCGCGCAGCTCCAGGTTCTGCAGCAGCGCGGACACGGTGTGGCTGAAGGTGGACGCCAGGGGCGGCGCCGGCGGCTCCGGCAGGCTGTACGAGCGCTTGCCGTTGACGACCAATGCACCCCCATTGGGTACCGGGAGGGTCTTGTAGAGGCAGAAGATGCCCACGTCGCCCGTGGTGCCCAGCGGCGTCGCGCCGTCCGACGACAGGAGCGAAAGCGCGCAGTCTTCAATCAGCGGGATGCCGTGCTCGTCCGCCAGCTTGCGCATGGCGTCCACCGGCCCCGGGAAGCCCGCGTAGTGGATGAGGTAGAGCGCGCGCGTCTTCGGCGTAATCCGCTTCGCCACGTCCGCCACGTCCACGTCCCAGCGGCTGCCCACGCGGTAGAAGCGCGGAATGGCGCCCGCGTCCACCACCGCCTCCACCTCCACGCCGTGGTGGTAGGCGGGCATCAGCACCTCGCCGCCGTCCAGGCGCAGCATCTTGATGGTCAGCCAGACGGCGTTGCGCGCGAAGTAGAAGTAGCGCGCGTTGGGAGACGAGAACGGCGGCAGCGCCCCCGGACGCGGCGGGGCCATCAGCATGCCCGGCCACAGCGTGGGCAGGGACGGCACGAACATCTTCTCGGTCGTCTTCACTTCTTCCATCGCGCCACCACCTCTTTCGCCGCCGGTACCCACCGGAACTTCGCCGCGCACAGGGCCCGGCCGAAGGCGGTGTCGTTGAACACGTAGAGCCAGGTGTGCCGGCGGACCTGATCCGTCCAGTCGCGCTTCCACACCATGTCCGGCCCCAGGAAATCGAACTCGGTGAGCCCCCGGTCCAGGCAGTCCCCCAGCACCTCCTCCATCAGGAGCTGCCCCGGGCTGCATTCCTTCAGGGACTCGTCGTAGCCGGGCTTCAGCAGGAAGTAGCGCCCGCCGAACTCCAGCCCGTACTGGAACGCCACCGCGCGCCCGTCCACGCGCAGGAAGTACAGCGCCAGGCGGTCGCGGTAGGCCGCGTCCCGCGCCAGCTCCGTGTAGAAGCCGCGCGTCTTCGCGTCCTGCGCCATGGCCGTGCCATTCGCGCCCTTCCAGCCGCTCTGCTCCAGCAGCAGCCCCTCCTCCAGCGTGCCCTCCAGATCCAACCCGCCGGAGACGCGCTCGAAGGTGACCTTGCCCCGCTCCTCCAGCTTGCGGCGCCGGCGGCGGCAGTTGGCCTTGAACTTGGACGGCAGCTTCGCGAAGTACGCGTCCTTCTTCGCGGGCAGCGGCACGTAGGGCGACCGCAGCGACTCCCACTCGCCCACCGGCAGGCCGCCCTGCTTCGCGGCCTCCAGCAGGCGGAAGCCCACGCCGCCGTCCGGCACATCCGTCAACCGCAGCACGTCCCAGCCGCCCGTCGCGCGCAGGTGCGCGAGGAAGGCCTGGGCCGCGGCCTCCGGCTCTCGCGCCAGCATGTCGAAGCGGCAGGAGTGCGCGTTGGCCGCGGAGGTGAGCTGACGGACGGGCACGCCGTACATCGACGTGCGCTCCTCCACCAGCGGCAGCGCGGCGGTGAGCGCTCCATCCTCACCGCGCAACAGCAGCACGCGCATGCGTGACCCGGCGGCGAAGTTGTCCAGCCACAGCCGCAGGAACTCATGCCGGTAGAACAGCTCGTGGGAGGTCGTCTCCACGAGCTGGTTCCACTCGGCTTCCAGGGACATGAAGGCCGCCCGGTCGTTGACTTCCACGACCTGGGAGGCGGCCGAAAGTTGAATGGCTTCCATGTGAGAGGGCCCCAAGGTGGTGATGGGCAGCGCGGCCTACAACCCGCTGCGCGCCATCTTCAGCAGGCAGGCGGCGACCTTGCGGCTGTCGTGTCGGATCTTGGAACCTTCCTTGAGGAGGTCCGCCTGCACCGGAATCACGCCGGAGGACAGGAGCTCCCGCGTCTCCGCCGTGACCATGAAGGAGCCCTTGCGCGCATAGCGCTGGATGGACTCCTCCGAGGGCGCCCGGCCGTTGACGAGCACCGCGTCCAGCACCGGCCCCACGTGGTCGATGACGGCCTGCACGTGGTCCAGGCAGTTCATGCCGTCCGTCTCGCCCGGCTGGGTCATCAGGTTGGCCACCATGACCTTCAGCGCGCGCGTCTCCTTCAGCGCCTGGGCCACGCCGTCCACCAGCAGGTTGGGCAGCACGCTCGAGTACAGCGACCCCGGCCCGATGGCGATGAGGTCCGCCGAATAGATGGCCTCCAGCAGGCCGTCCACCGCCGGCGGTGAGCGGGGGCTGAGCGACACGCGGCGCACGCGGCCCT
Organism: Corallococcus sp. CA049B; assembly: GCF_003611685.1. Classification (NCBI taxonomy): domain Bacteria; kingdom Pseudomonadati; phylum Myxococcota; class Myxococcia; order Myxococcales; family Myxococcaceae; genus Corallococcus; species Corallococcus sp. CA049B. The sequence goes on from NZ_RAWC01000059.1 coordinate 8,281, forward strand.
GGGCGCGGCAGATGTTGCGCTCGCCCACGACCTCCGTGTCGTCATGCATCTGGGCCACGAGTTGCACGGACGCGAGCGTGCTGGGCAGCACCTGGCCCTTTGCGCCCAGCAGCTCCCCGGACAGCCGCACCGCCTCCAGGAAGTCGCCCTTCAGCTCCGCGAGCGCCGCGATGAGCAGGTTGCCCACCGCGTGGCCGGCGAGCCCCTTCGCGCCGCCGAAGCGGTACTGGAACACGTCCTTCAGCGCGCTCTTGCCACCCGCGAGCGCCACCAGGCAGTTGCGGATGTCGCCCGGGGGCAGCACGCCGTGCTGGCGGCGCAGGCGGCCGGAGCTGCCGCCGTCGTCGCTCATCGCCACGACCGCGGTGATGTCCACGCCTGGCTGGCCGCCCTTGGGGGCCGCGCGGCGGGCCAGCCCCTTGAGCACCATGGGCAGGCCCGTCCCGCCGCCCATCGCGACGATGCGCGTGGGACGGTGCTTCGGCGCCTGCAGCAGCTCGTTGCGCTCCACCCCCTGCTGCTTGTTGCGCGCGTCGTCCTGGCTCCACTGCTCTGAGAACGGTGCGTCCACGTCCATGCCCACCATGTTCCGACCCCCTCGCCCATCCCAATCCATGGCCAACCACCCTTGGCATCCCGGCCTCCCCCGACAACCGGAGGCCGCGGATGGTCATCAACATCCACTGCTGAACTGTGTTACCGCGCCCCACGCCCCAGCAGCACGTGCCGGACCGTGTGGAAGATGATGCCGACGTCCAGGAACAGCGACCCGTTCTTCACGTAGTACAGGTCGAACTCCAGCTTGTTGCGCGCGTCCTCCACCGAAGCGCCGTAGGGGTAGCGGATCTGCGCCCAGCCCGTGATGCCCGGCTTCACCGCCTCGCGCACGCCGTAGAACGGAATCTGCTGCTTGAGCTGCTCGGTGAACACCGGGCGCTCCGGACGGGGGCCCACGAAGCTCATGTGGCCCAGGAGCACGTTGAACACCTGCGGAATCTCGTCGATGCGCGTCTTGCGGATGAACTTGCCCACCCGAGTGACGCGGTCGTCGTTGGAGCGCGCCCACACCGCGCCGTTCTTCTCCGCGTCGGTGCGCATGCTGCGGAACTTCCAGAGCGGATACGCGCGGCCGCCCAGGCCCACGCGGTCCTGCCGGTAGAAGACGGGGCCCTTGGAGTCCAGCTTGATGGCCAGCGCCACCAGGATGAGGAAGGGCGAAGCCATCAGGAGGAGCAGCGAGGCCACCGCCACATCGAACACCCGCTTGAAGGCCCGGCGCAGGGGCGACACCGTCATCTCATCCGCGAAGGCGAAGTCACTGGCGCGCAGGAACTGCACCGGGATGCGGCGCAGCACGCGCTCGCAGAAGCCCGCCGCGTCGTACACCCGCCGCCCGTCCAGCCGGCAGCGCAAGAGCGAGTCCACCCAGTTGGCGCCGCGCATGTCATCCGCGGCCTGCACCACGTAAGAGGCGTTGAGGCGCGCCGCCATCGCGTCCAGCGGCTCCTCCACCTTGCGCGGGTCCACCAGGGCCACCACGCGGAAGGACCCCTCGCCGCCGTCTTCAATGGCGCTCGCCACCGCGCGGGCCTTGAGGCCATCCCCCACGACGAGCACCGCGTCGGGTTCACCCACCAGCGCCCGGATGGAGACGCGCACCACCAGGGTGCCGGCCAGGGCGCCCATCGCGCCGCCCAGGAGCGTCCCCGGGGGCAGCACCACCGGCAGGGCCAGCGGCAGGAGCAGCATCACCCCGCCCGCCACCATCGCGGTGACGCCCGCGGCCTTGAGGAAGCGGTAGCCGCGCGTCCGGTCCTCGGCCGCGATGCGCAGGTCATACAGGTCCAACAGGTACAGCGTGAACTGGAAGGTGACGACGAAGGCCAGGCCCAGGCCCACCAGCGTCGGCCACATCGTGGCGAACGGTGGCTGGGAACCCAGGGGCGCGAAGAGGGCCGCGCAGGCCGCGGCACCCGCGACACAGGCCAGCGCGATCGCCGAGGACTCGGCGAGGAAGAACGTCAGTTTCTTGGCTGAAAAATAATGGTGGAAAACGCGAAGCACGTGACTCCTCCAACCCCAACCCGCCGCCGCTCCAGGCCCCCCGCCCATCGCACCTCATCGGCGCGAGGAGCAGGTCGGGCCACGAATCACTCCCACTCGACAACCGCCTGCTACTTCTTCACGTAGTTCTTCAGGTACGGGGTCGCGTTCACTTCCGCCCCGTTGAGCACGCAGCCCACCAGCGCCGCGCCCGCCAGCTGCTCCACCGCCTGGTTCACCACCTTGGAGGGGGTGACGTTGGCGCGGATGACCATCAGCACGCCGTCCATCTGGTGGCCCAGGATGGCCGCGTCCGCGAACGGCAGCGTGGGCGGCAGGTCCACGTACACCTCGTCGAAACCCTCACGCACCGCCTTGAGGAACTGCTTCATGCGGGCGGAGGCCAGCACCTGGGTGCTCTCCTCCGGCGTGGAGCCGGCGGGGATGACCGCCAGCCGCGTGGAGTTGAAGCGGCGCACCACGTCGCGCACGTCGCACTCACCGGCCAAAAGCTCTGCCAGGCCCACCTTGTTGCGCATGCCCAGCGTGGGGGCCACCTGCCCCCGGCGCAGGTCCGCGTCCACCAGCAGGATGCGGCGCTCCGGGTTCGCCCGGGCGGCGGCCAGGGCCAGGTTCACGCTCGTCACCGTCTTGCCCTCGCCGGGCATCGCGGAGGTGAGCGCCACCACCTTCATCGGACGCTGCTCGCGCATCCGCTCCAGGCGGTAGTACAGGGTGCGGTACTGCTCGGCGGCCGCGGAAGCAGGGGCCGTGAGCGTCACCACCCGGCGGTCCACCGCGTTCGAGGAAGCCGCGCTGTCGTCCACGCGGGGGAGGAAGTTACCGGCCCGCTCCATCGTCGAATCCATCTGTGTTCTCCAATCCTTTCCGTATGGGGTCGGCAATTAGTTCAGGGAAGTCGGCGAGGAGACGCTGTTCTTGCTCCCAGCCATCGGCATCAAGATCCGCTTCTCCGTCTTGCCTTGCATGTTCGGGACCACCGCCAGGACAGGCAGCGTCAGGCGCTCACGGACCTCGGTGCCATCGCGCAGGCTGTCATCGCGCATCTCGAGGACGGTGCCGGTGAGGACACCCAGCGCCAGGGCCACCAGGGCGGCGATGAGCAGCCCCGTCATGCGGTCCGGGCGAGCCGGCGAGGAGGGCACCCCGGCGGGAGAGATGACGTTGAACAGGCTCTTGGCGCTCTTGGCCTCCAGCTCCTGGGCGATCTCCGCCTCCACCTTGCGGCTGACCACGCTCTGGTACTTGGTGCGGGCGATCTCGTAGTCCCGGTTCATGACCGCCAGCTCCTGGGCCCAGCGCGGGGTGTTGTTCAGCCGCGCCTGGTACGCCTCGGCCTGCTTCTGGAGGTCCACGATGTCCTTCTGGATGTTGGTGATGAGCGTGGCCACGCGGGTGCGCTCGTTGCGCTCGGCGTACATGCGGCCCTCGGCGTCCTTGCGCTGGGCGCTGATGTCACCCAGCTCGCGCTCCATCCGCTTCACCTCCGGGTGGTCCGGCGTCCACTGCGTCTTGGCCTGCGTGAGGGTGCGGGCCAGGCCGCTCTCCGTGGCCTCCAGGCGGCCGGCCTCGCTGTCCGCGGCGTTGCGGGCGCGGGCCAGATCGGAGCGGCGCGCCTCGGCGCTGCGCAGCTCCTCGGACTTCGTCTGCAGCTGGGCGCTGATGCGCTCCAGGCCGCGCATGTTCATCTCCATCTGCTCGGGCAATTCGCCCAGGTGGTCCACCTTGAACTTGGAGATCTTCGTCTCCCAGGAGGACACGGCCTTGCCCATGGCGACCATCTCCTCGGTGAAGAGGTCGGTGGCGCGGGCCGCCTGCGTCTGGCGGATCTTCAGCGTCTCCTCGGAGAAGATGGCCGGCAGGCGGTTGGCCACCTGCGCCACCACCTGCGGGTCGCGGCCCGCGTAGGTGAGCTCGAAGGCCGTCTCACCCTCGACGCGCACGGTGAGGTCCTTGCGCATCTGCTCCACCGCCGCCTCGATGCCCCGGTCCGACACCAGCTCCGGGTAGAGGTTCATCTCCTCGATGGCCTTCTGGAGCACCGGCCGCGCCAGCAGCTCCTGGCGGACGGTGACGAGCCGCTGCTCGATGAGCTCGCTCACCGTGCGCTGGACCATCTCCTCGCCAGGGCGCTGCGGCTCCACACGCACCACCACGGACGCTTCATAGACGCTCGGCCGCGTCATCACGATGGCCGCACCCAACACGAAGATTGCTGCAGCGATCGCCCCCACCAGGGCCTTGCGGCGCCACAGCGCCGAAAGCAACTGGTCCGCCGTCATCCCACGCTCCATGATCCGCTCCTCCATCCTCGTCATCTCGAAAGTTGCCTACCAAGCTGTCAGAACCAGGCGGAGGGCGAACACGTTGCGTGTCAGGTCCCCCGCCCCAGCGACATCCGCCGCACCCACCTGCGCGATGCGGTCGAACGCGCCCTGCAGCGCGAGCTTCCGGCTCAGCCGGTACTCGACGCCTCCACCCACCGCATAGCCCTGCGACACGTTCGTCGTGTTGCGCCACTGCGCGTAGTACTCACCGGGCGCCCTGCCGTTCCGGAAGAAGCTGGCCGCCCCGAAGGCCGACAGCTTCTGGGTGAAACGGTGCGCCCCCATCACCGACGCGTAGTCCGCCCACACCGCGCCGGAGAAACCGCTCGCGCCCACCAGGTCGTGGCCCACGGCGAAGCCGAAGTCGCTGCGCTCGCCCTCGCGCACCAGCTCCAGCGCCACGCGGGGCACCCACCCGCCGCGCGCCGCGTCCGCAGGCAGGTAGCGCACCGGCCCACCCCGGAGGGTGAGCGTGGTGGGCCGCGTCAGCCGGTAGCGCAGGGCCGCGGAAGCGCCGTGCGCCTGGCTGTAGTCGCGGTCGTACAGGAAGCCCTGGTAGCGGTACTCGGCGCCCAGGGACAGCCGGCGCGTGGCGCGGTACCACAGCTCCACGGACGGGGTGTGCGCGTAGCCCGCCACCCGTCCCGGCTCGATGATGCGCGTCGCCTCGAACATGTAGTTGCCGCGCACGTCCATGCGCTCCGTCACGCGGCCCGTGAGCCCCACCTTCGTCTGGGCATAGAAGGTGGGCGCCGTGGAGCGCGCCAGGCCGTCACGCGGCAGCGACGTGGGGTCGGCGACGCGGAACACCCGCGCGCTGGCGTCCAGCCGCAGCCGCCGGGACAGCACGTCCCGGAAGCCCACGCCCGCGCGGTGGTCCACCGTCGTCTTCCCGGAGCCGTGCCGCGCGAGCAGGTCCGTGGCGTAGAAGGACTCGAGCGTCAGCTGCTCGTTCTTCACGTCCAGGCCCAGTCGCGGGGACAGCTTCGTCATGAACTGTCCGTTGGTGCCGGTGCCCCCCAGACGGATGTCATTGTCGAAGCGCTCCTCCGCCGTGAGGCGGAGCCGAGGCTCCAGGATGGTGGCCGCCTGCGCGGCCGGCGCGGCGATGAGACAGCCTGCAATCACTGCCCGCTTCCAGTTGCCCCTCACCGCCGCCCTCCCGTCCTGACCCACGCCCACGTTCGCTGCTTCCGGATGTCTGTCTTTGAAGTCCGCTCGCCCGTCCCGCTTCACGGGACGACGACGGTGTCACCCGGCCGCAGGATGACGCTCTCGCCGTCCGGGGAGACCAGGTCGCTGTAGCGCACCGGGATCTGCCCGCCCTTGCCGTCCGTGCGGATGACGACGATGCCGTCGGAGTTGGCGAAGTCCGTGAAGCCGCCGGCCAGCGCGATGGCCTGCAGGAGCGACACGCGGCCGCGCAGCGGGTAGGCGCCCGGGTGGGCCACCTCGCCCGTGACGAAGACGCGGCTGCTGTTGACCTCGCGGACGATGACCGTCACGCGCGGCTCCTGCACGTACGGCGACAGGCCCGACTTGAGCGCCTCCGCCAGCTCTGTGGGCGTCATGCCCGCGGCCTGGACCTCCCCCACCATCGGGATGGAGATGAAGCCGTCGGGACGCACCGGCACCGTGCGCGACAGCTCCGGATCGCGCCAGACGCTCACGTCGAGCACGTCCTCACGGCCAATGCGGTACGGCTGATCCGCGTTGTCGACCTTCAGCGTCTGCTGGTGAGCACAACCCGACAGGAGGAGCATCCCCATCACCGTCCAGAACCCCGTGCGCCGCATTCCCATCTTCCGCTCTCCTTCGTTCACTGATGTTCCGCGCGAGCCACCGTTCACACGCCCTGAAGGGCTGGGTGGCTCGCTTCTGGCGATGGCTCCTAGCAGCGCGTGTGCCAGCGCATGCGGAGAGGGAAAACCCTTGGAATGCGGTGGGTTACGGCGTGCCACATCAGGCGCACCTGGGCGCATCCGGGAAAAATTCCGGTCCTACCCCGGTGTTCGCCCCTGTGCTTTCTGCCGATCGCTTCCACGGGGTGGAAGAGGATTGCCCAACGTGAGCCCCGTACCTTCCACGCCCTTCCGGGCTCCCTCTGGGCTCCCCGTGCCAAAGCCCTGGCACGGGTCTTGATAGGGGTATGGGCGTCGGACAGCGGTAGGGTTTCAGGGTCCAATTCAGTCCAGAGGGGGACAGCGGATGGGCAAGGTGGCAGGGGCGGTGGGGGTGGTCTTCATGCTTGGAACCAGCATCGTGGGGCTGATGGGGGCGTCGCTGGGCAACGGCATCGAAGCCGGCGTGCTCGGCATGGTGGGCCTGGCCCTGTACGGCGGCAGCGCGCTCTTGAGCGGCAAGGCGGCGGAGCCCGCGGGCGTCGCGAAGCAGGCTTGAGCGCACGCGCCAGCGAAGGCTGAAGCGCTGTAGGAAGCACAGGGCCTTCGGGCCGGATCAGCGAAGTGGGAAGCCCGGCGCTTCCTCCCGCTGCCGGCCCGTGGGCCCTTGTCGTATCCGGGCCCTGCCCTCCCCTTCACGTCAAGGCTGGCGAGGCTCGGATTCCGGAGCGTGGGAGGCGTGCGCCTCCGGCAGCGCGCGCGGCTCCGGGAGAGAGGGGCGCGCGGGCACCTCCTGCTCCGGCAGCGGCTGCGCTTCGGGGCCCTGCGCTTCCTGGCGGCGCAGGCGCAGGGCCCGGCTCCACAGGGCAACGCCGGCCCACGCGCCCACGAGCGCCGCCGGCACGGCCACGACGTGGGGCCAGTAGAGCGCCACGCCCGCCAGGGCCAGCGGCACCACGCCCGCGCCGAAGACGACCTTGGATTCGGTGCGGCCCAGCTCGCGGTGGTTGGTGACGGCGGCGCCCACGGTGTTGCCCAGGCGCACCGCGCCCGCGGCCGCGCGGCTCATGCTGCCCCGCCGGCCGGCAGCCCGCCGCTGCGCGCGAGGCAGCGCGGGCGCGGCCTTCATGCGCCGCTCCCTTCCGCTGAGCACCACCTCCGTCGCGTGCTCCAGGTCCTGGAGGTACATGTCCTCCATGCACCGGGCGAAGGGGGCGTCCTCCACGGCGACGTCGATCTCGGAGTTGCCCAGCCAGCTGGCGGGGTTGAGGTTGGACGAACCGACGCGCGCCCAGGTGCCATCCGCCACCGCCGTCTTGGCGTGGAGCATGGTGCCATTCCATTCATAGACGCGGATGCCGGCCTCCAGCAGGGGGCGGTAGCCGGCCTGGGTGAGCGGGCGCAGCGCGGGGATGTCGCTGCTGCCGGGCACGAGCAGCCGCACGTCCACGCCGTCGCGCGACGCGGCCCGGAGCGCCTGCACATAGGTGGCGGTGCCCACGAAGTACGCGTCGGTGAGCCACAGCCGCTTGCGCGCGAGCGACGCGATGAGCTGGTCCACGCGGAAGAGGCCCGCGCTCCAGGGCACGCCGGCCACCACGCGCAGGGACACGTCGCCCCTGGGCAGGGAGGCGCGAGTGGACAGGCAGCTCTCTTCATCAAGAGGCGGGCCCACGGTGCTCCACCCCTGGGCGAAGGCGCGCACCAGGTCCGCCACCGCGGGGCCGCGAATCTCCAGGCCGGTGTCGCGCCACGGGGCCACGCCCTTCTGTTCGTCACCCACCCACTTGTGGCTCACGCACAGGCCGGAGACGAAGCCCACCTCGCCGTCCACGGTGAGCGTCTTCCGGTGGTTGCGGCCCAGCCACGCCAGGGGCCGGTCGAACTGGAAGGGATTGAACGAGCGCACCTCCACGCCCGCGTCGCGCAGGAAGCGCCAGTAGCGGCGGGACGCGGGGCCCTGGCAGCCCAGCCAGTCATAGAGGACGCGGACCTGCACGCCGTCGCGGGCGCGGGCGGCCAGCGCCTCCGCGAAGCCGCGGCCCACGTCATCGTCTTCAATGATGTAGTTCTCGAAGAGGATGGAGCGCTGGGCCTGCTGGATGGCGAGCAGCCACGCGGGGTAGTTCTCACGAGCGTCGCGCAGCAGGCGCACGTCGTTGCCCGTCACGAGCGGCGCGCCCGCGGCGCGGGAGAAGACCTGTTCGGCCAGGTTGTGCTGCCGGCCGCTGATGCCCGATGACTTCACGATGGCCACGGCGTGTCTCCTCGGGAAAGCGGGGCGCGCCCGGAGGCTCTGGGTGAGGTGCGGTCCCCTGGGGATGGTCGCAAGGGCTTCGCGCGAAGGGATTCCAGCGCGCTCGCGGCGGCGTCGAGGGCCTGGCTGCCCGGCTGTTCTCCCCTCGAGCCCGGGGGCCGGGGGATGCGCTGTGTGGCGCGGGCATGCATGAGCAACCTCTCCGCGAGGGCGATGTCCGACGGGTTCCTGCTTCCTACCCTTTCCCGCGCGTCTCCGCCCAGGGAGACGGGAGCGGAGGAGACGACGGCGTGAACGAACCAGCCCCTTCCCTGCCCCGCCTGTCCTTCGACTTCCCGGACGGCGCCGACTTCAGCGACGGAGTGCACCACGAGTGGCTCCTGACCAACGGCCGTGGGGGCTATGCCTCCGGCACGGTGGTGGGCTGCAACACGCGCCGCTACCACGGCCTGTTCATCCCCACGTTGGAGAAGCTGGGCCGCACGGTGCTGATGGCGCGGCTGGAGGAGACGGCGCTGGTGGACGGGGAGCGCTACCGGCTCACGTCCGAGGAGCACGACGACGGCAGTGCATTGGAGGACGGCGCGAGACACCTGCGGCACTTCCACCTGGAGGGGCTGATTCCGGTCTGGGAGTACGCGGTGGGGCGGGCGCGGCTGAGGCGCCGCCGCGTGATGGTGCACGGCGAGGACACGGTGTTCCTCCAGTGGGAGCACCTGTCCGGTCCGGAGGTGACCCTGCACCTGCGGCCGTACCCGGTGCTGCGTCCGCATGACGGGCCGCTGTTGAAGGAGGTGGGAGAGCCCATCGTCACGCTGCGCGGTCCGCTGGTGGAGCTGCGCAATGGGGAGGACGGTCCGCTCCAGCGGATGCGGCTGTATTCGGACGGGCCCACGCCGTACGTGAGCCTGGCGGAGACGTCCAGGCCGCAGCACCTGCGGACGGAGAAGGCGCGCGGCTATGACTTCACGGAGGTGCAGCACTCGCCGGGCTACTTCACGGCGACGCTGAAGCCCGGGAGCACGCTCTCCTTCGGGCTCACGGTGGAGGCGCCAGGGCACCTGCTGGAGCGGAATCCCAAGGAGGTGTTCGAGCGGGAGCTGGGGAGGCAGGAGCGCCTGTTGGAGCGCGCCCCGGAGCATGGGCGCACGGGAGTGCCGGCGCGTCTGGTGTTGGCGGCGGACCAGTTCATCATCGATCCGCCAAGGCCCGCGGACGCCGCGTGGGCGCGGTCGATGGGCCTGGACGCGAGGAGCGTCATCGCGGGCTACCCGTGGTTCACGGACTGGGGCCGGGACACGATGATCAGCCTGGATGGGCTGACGCTGGCCACGGGGCGCTACCGCGAGGCGGCGGCCATCCTGCGCACGTTCGAGCACTACGTGCGGGACGGGCTGATTCCGAACTACTTCCCGGACGGAGAGAACGAGGGCGTCTACCACACGGCGGACGCGACGCTCTGGTTCTTCCACGCGGTGGACCGCTACCTGGAGGAGACGGGAGACGAGGCGCTGTTGCGGGACCTGTTCCCAACGTTGCAGGACATCGTGGCGCACCACCAGAAGGGCACGCGCTTCCACATCGGCGTGGATCCGGCGGACGGGCTCCTGCGGCAGGGGCAGGAGGGCTACCAGCTCACCTGGATGGACGCGAAGGTGGAGGGCTGGGTGGTGACGCCGCGCCGGGGCAAGGCGGTGGAGATCAACGCGCTCTGGTTCAACGCCCTGCGACTGATGGCGGGCTGGGCGGAGCGGCTGGGGTTGGAATCAGGGCCGTACCGGGCCGCGGCGGAGAAGGCGCAGGGCAGCTTCAACCAGCGCTTCTGGAATGAAGCGGGCGGGTGTCTCTACGACGTGGTGGACGGAGAGGACGGCCGCGTGGACGCGAGTGTGAGGCCGAACCAGGTCTTCGCCATCTCGCTCAAGCATCCGGTGCTCAAGCGGGACAAGTGGGCGCAGGTGCTGGAGGTGGTGCGTCGCGAGTTGGTGACGCCCGTGGGGCTGCGCAGCCTGGCGCCAGGGAGCAAGGCCTACAAACCGAAGTACGACGGAGACCTGAGAGCGCGGGACGCGGCCTACCACCAGGGCACGGTGTGGGGCTGGCTGATTGGCCATTACGTGGACGCGACACTAAAGGTGTCCCCGGACATCAAGGCCGCGAGGGCCCTGCTGTCTGGAATGGAAGACCACCTGTCGCACGCGGGCATCGGGCAGATTTCCGAAATCTTCGACGCGACGGAGCCCTACCGTCCCCGAGGCTGCTTCGCCCAGGCCTGGAGTGTCGCGGAGGCGCTGCGGGTGTTTAGCAAGACCAACGTGGGGTGATCCGCGAGGGTCTTGTTCTTTCGGGGTGAGCGGGCTGTAGGGTCCGCGCAACCATGACCGCCCCGAAAACCGCCCACTGGCGGCGTCACCTCGCCCCTACCCTTGTGGCCTTGAGCCTAGGATGCGCCACCGTCGCCATGGACACCGAAACCGACTGCATCCAGCGACACCCCGGCCTTCCAGAAGCATGCGGGCTCACCGCCGCTGAGGCTGCCGCCATCATGGCCGCTGCTGTCGGATCCACGGGCACGCACTCCAGCGCGAACGCAAGCGACTACGTTGACGACCCGCGCCTTCCCGACTGGAAGAACAGGTGCCTTCGAACCTGGAACGAGTGCGCCGACGGCCGGTATGGCGGCAACTGCACCGCCTGCTTGCGACGGTGCGAAGGCCAGCACGAATGGCCCATCGACATGTGCGGCCCCAAGAGGAGGCGCTAGATGTCCACCCATCCCAAGTGGGACGAGATCCGCAACCTGTCGCGGCGAGTGCTCCGTGAGGGCGCCCCGCTCGTCGTCACCGACGAGGTGCGTGCGCTCCTGATCCAGACCGCCGATGAAGTAGCCGTCTCCGGCGCTGCCGCGGCACTCCAGACGGACGCCGGAGCCCTTGCGCTCCTCCGCGAGTGTGCCCGCCGCATCACCGACGGCTCCAACCGACTCGTGGACGCCCTCTATCGGATGCACCGGCTCCAGGACTCGGGCGACTGGGAGGGCGCGCGCCAGGAAATGCGCGATGTGCTCGCCGTCGAAGTCGTGCCCTTCTACCGTGAGACGGCACAGGGGCAGCTTGACGACATGGCCGACGAGCCGTGACAGCGAGGGCGCGGCACTGTTCAGCAGGACCCACGTGGGCTGATCAAGCCTTCTCGAGCTTCCGCAGCCATCTGGCGGCCCTCACATGTCCCAGGTTCGCGGCTTCACGAAAGTGACGCATGGCGCGCGCCTTGGACACGGGCACGCCCTCGCCGTTCGCGAACATCAGGCCCAGGTTGAAGGATGCTTTGGCGCTCCCCTGCTTCGCCGCCAATCGAAACCAACCAAAGGCACGCATGGCGTCTGTAGGAAGACCCACGCCATTGGAATAGTTGTAGCCCAAGGCCAGCTGGGCGTCCTCGTAGCCGCCCTTCGCGGACGTTTCGTAATACGCGTTGGCTCTCTTCAGGCTCTTGCGGACACCCTTTCCCTGCTCATACGCAAGGCCCAGGTTGTATGTGGCAACCGGGTCTCCCTGTCGTGCGTACTTCCGATAGATGCGGACCGCCTCCTTCAGCTGATGGGCTTCGGGGCTCGCGAACAGGATATCCACCAGGTTTCCCTCGGCGACCGCGAATCCCCGGGCGGCGGCGAGGCGATACCATGCCTCCGCGAGTCCTTTGTTCTTCCGGACCCCTCTTCCAAAGTAATACGCAAGCCCCAGGTTGAAGGCCGCGACATCGTCCCCCAGCGCGGCTGCCTTCTCCGTCCACATCCGGGAGCGCTTCGGATCACGCCGGACGCCATCCCCGTAGAGGAAATGGAGTCCCACGTTCGTCATGGCCTCCATCTTCCCGAGCCGCGCCGCCGCGAGGTACGCCTCGAAGAGGGCCTTTCGGTCGTCAGGCCGCGTCTCCTCGATCGTCCATGCCCTGACCATGGCCACGTCCGCCAGGGACCTGACGGGTGGAGTCTTCCTTCGCACGCGCGTTTCCATTCCAGCCTACACGACATGAGCCTGACAGACCTGACCCGTGCGGTCATCACCGCTGCGAATGCGCCCGGCCTGAAGCGCGTGCGGCAGCTGGGTTCCCAGCTCGACTCCGTCCACTGGGAAAAGCTTTGCTTTGACCCGTCAGGCACCCGGCTGCTCGCGAAAGCCGACTCCCGCCTGCGGTGGTGGAACCTGGACACGGCAACGGACGTCGCCAGCGGCTCGGTGGAGCTGAAGATGGAGCCCATCGAGGCCCTCTTCCACGGCTCGAATCACATCGTGACCGCCGGGCCGCCGGTCGAGGAGGCCGCTGTTACCTGGAGGCCCCGGCTCATGGCCTTCTCCACGACGGACGGCTCTCTCTGGCGTGAGGAGACCCTCTCCGCGCCCGCCATCGGTTTGGCCATGTCCCGGGATGGCATGCTGCTGGCCATCCTGGAACGTGGCGAGGCCCTCCTCTGGGACGTGGCGGCCTGGAAATGGGTTCGTGATCTGCTAGGCGTTGAGTGGCACGTCCAGGTCAAGGCGTGTGCATTCTCCCGTGACTCACGCTTCGCGGCGGTGATCGTTAACTATTACAACCATGACCAAGCAGCTCTCTACCTCTGGGACCTGAAGGCGAGCGCCCATCCCTGGGTTCATCCCCTGGGTTTTGAGTTCGCGGCGGGCGTTGCATTCCACCCCACGCGGCCCCTGCTCGTCGCGAGAGGCGTCCACGAGGTCGTGGTGATGGATGTGTATGAGCGTAGCGTCCTGAGGACGTTCAACGACGACCGTCATTACGTGAGCAACCTCGACTTCAGCCCGGATGGGGAGTTGATGGTCTCCTCCAGTGACACCCATGGCTTCGCGCTCTACCACTTCGACACCGGCGAGGTGCTGTTCAGCCACTCGGATGAGAGTGAACTCACTACGGGGGATGCGGTCTTCTCACCCGATGGCCGCTTCATCGCCTGCGCCCAGGGAGACGGAACCGTGGGTCTGTGGGCTGTGGACCCCGCTTCTTGACGCTCCAAAACCAGACGTGTCATGAAACACCCTGAGGTGGCGGGACGGCCACTTCAGGGGGGAAGCCATGAACTTCCGTCGTAACAATTTCCTCTGGTTCGTCTTCGTCACGACCGTCTTGCTGCTTCGCGCGGGGAACACCGTGGGGGCCGGGGTCTTCGCGACGGTGGCGCTCGCCGGGAGGTGGGCATACTTCCGGCTCACCCAGGGTCCCCCGCCGACGAGCGACACCCTCCTCGGCGCGTACGAAGCCCCGCCTCCGCCGCCCGCGGAAGAGTCGCTGAAGACGCAGTGGATCACGAAGCGTGAGCTGGGAATCCTCGTGGCGGTGGCAGTGGTCGGCGGCGCCCTCTACCTGACCCGCGACAAGGGCGGCTTCATCCATGTCGTGGGCAGCAATCTCCTCGTGTCCGTTGATTACGAACAGGTGGAGCCACTCCATCGCGTCGATCGGCTCACGGAGACCCTGACGCCGGTCCGCATCCCCCCGAACGCATTCCTCGACGTCGCGGAGTTGCCCGGCACCCGCCCCGAAGGACCGAGCCCCAGCCTGCTGACGCCCATCCCCTGCCCCCAGGCCCAGGACGACCCGAGCGCCTGGGACGCCGTGCGCACAAGCATCCCCATCATTCAGGTATGGGCCTGGCGGGCGGGCTACACGGACGCCCAACCAGCCCAGGCGCGCGAAACGCCCCCCTGAGCTAGGGTGCGCCGCCATGGCGACTCCGCGGTACTGGTTGATCAAGAGCGAACCCTCCGTCTACGCGTACGCGAAGCTGGAGGAGGACGGCAGGACGGAGTGGACGGGCGTGCGCAGCTTCGAGGCGCGCAACAACATCCGGGCCATGACGCCCGGGGACCTGTGCCTCTACTACCACTCCAATGAGGACAAGGCCGTCGTCGGCGTGGCGTGCGTCCTCTCCAAGCCAGGCCCCGACCCCACCGCTCCCGGCGAGGACTGGGCCTCCGTGGACGTGGGCCCCGTGGTCGCCTTCACCACGCCGGTGACGCTGGCCACCATCAAGGCCACGCCCGCGCTCAAGGACTTCCCGCTCATCACCCGCAGCCGCCTCAGCGTGACGCCCACCCCCGTGGAGCACTTCGAGCTCGTCCTCGAGATGGGCAAGACGAAGCTCCCCAAAACCACCGTGGCCAGACCCAAGCCGAAGGCCAGACCCAGAGCCCGCCCATGAGCGCAGCCCGCGAAGTCCGCGCCGACTTCGACCGAGCCACCATCGTCGTGTACCAGGCCTACTCGGACGCCATCGCCGACGTGGCCGTGAAGCAGCAGAAGTTCGGCCCGCCGTTCTCCGTGGGCCGGATGACGTGGATCAAACCCAGCTTCCTGTGGCTCATGCACCGCTCCAACTGGGGCCGGAAGAGCGGCCAGGAGCGCACGCTCGCGGTGCGCATCAAACGCTCCGGCTGGGAGGAGGCGCTGTCCTCCGGCGTCCTCACCGGCTTCGAGCCGAAGGCCCACGGCTCACCGGACGCGTGGCGCAAGGCCTTCGACACCGCGCCCGTCCACATCCAGTGGGACCCGGAGCGCAGCTTGCGCGGCGCGGGCCTGCCCCACGACAGCATCCAGGTGGGCTTGAGCCGCGCCGTCATCCAGCACTTCGTGGACGACTGGACCGTGTCCATCACCGACCTCACGCCCCAGGTCCAGAAGCTGCGCAAGCACCTGGACGACGGCCGCGCGGATCAGGCCACGCGCCACCTGCCCAAGGAGTCCGTCTACCCCGTCCCTCCGGACCTCGCCCGGCGCCTGGGGATGTGAAGGGCCCCGCGCCTTCGACGCGAGTTGTTATGTTCCGGGCATGGCGGACATCCCCTCCCTGGAGACCCTGCGGACCCAAATCGAGCGCATCGACGAGGACGTCCTCGATGCGCTCCAGCGGCGCATGGCCCTGGCCGACGACGTGGCTCGCGCCAAGCTGGTGACGGCCTGGCCCTTCCGGGACCCGCAACGCGAGGACCTGCTCCTGCGCAAGCTGCGCGGCCGGGCAGCGGAGCGCGGCCTGGATCCGCATGAAGTGGAGCGCCTCTACCGCGTCATCCTGGACATGTCCGTGGCCCGGCAGCAGGCCCTGGTCACCCGCCTGGACACCACGCCCCTGCGCGTGGGGTACCTGGGCGTCGAGGGCTCCTACAGCCACCTGGCCGCCCGCCAGCGCTACGGCCACCGGCCGGGCGGCGTGCTCCTCACCGGCTTCGACACCGCCCGCCAGGCCGTGGAGGCCCTCAAGCAGAGCGAGCAGGACGTGCTGCTGCTGCCCATCGAGAACACCACCGCCGGCAGCATGAATGAGACGTACGACGTGCTCGCCGCGGGCGACGGCGTCATCACCGGCGAGGTGGTGAGCCAGGTGGACCACCGCCTGCTGGGCGTGAAGGGCGCGAAGCTGGAGGACCTGCGCGAGGTGCTGTCCCATCCGCAGGCCCTGGCGCAGTGCGAGGACTTCCTGCGCACGCACGTGCCCTGGGCCCGCGCCGTGCTGGGGCCAGACACCGCCGTCGCCGCGCAGATGGTCGCGGATCGCAACGACAGGACCGTGGCCGCCATCGCCAGCGAGTCCGCGGCGGGCCGCTTCGGGCTCGAGGTGCTCGCCAGCGACCTGCAGCCCGGCTCGGACTTCACGCGCTTCGTGGAGGTGTCGCGCCAGCCCACGCCGCTTGCGCCGGACGTGCCGTGCAAGACGTCGCTGCTGGTGGTGCTGGAGCACCGCCCGGGCGCGCTGGGCCAGGTGCTGCAGCGGCTCACGCAGCGCGGGGTGAACCTCTCCAAGCTGGAGTCGCGCCCCATCCCGGGCGCGCCGTGGAAGTACCGCTTCTATCTGGACGTGGAGGGCCACGCCGCGTCCGCATCCGTGACGGCGGCGCTGGAGGACCTGCGCCCGCTCACGTCGTCCCTGCGCGTGCTGGGCACCTACCCGCTCGCGGAGCCCATCGATGGCTGACGCCGCCCCCCGCCGCATCGCCTTCCAGGGTGAGCGCGGCGCGTACGGCGACGAGGCCACGGGCGCCCTCTTCGGCGCCTCCGTGACGCGCATCCCCTGCCCCACCTTCCGCGCCGTCTTCGAGGCCGTCGCCGAAGGCACGGTGGACGGCGGCGTGGTGCCCATGGAGAGCGCGCTCGCGGGACCCGTGGCGGAGGTGGTGGATCTGCTCCTGGAGTTCACCCCGGCCCTCTCCGGAGAGCTGCGCCTGCCCGTGCGACACTGCCTGCTCGCGCCGCCGGGCCGCACGCTGGAGGGGCTCACGCGCGCGCTGTCACATCCACAGGCGCTGGCGCAGTGCGGAGGCTGGCTGCGAAGGCACCACCTGCACCCCGTGCCGGAGGCGAACACCGCCGTGGCGGCGCGGCGCGTGGCGCAGGAGGCGCTGGAGGGCACGGCGGCCATCGCCAGCCGGACCGCGGCGGAGCTCTACGGCCTCACCGTGCTGGCGGAGGGCATCGCGGACTCGCCGGACAACGCCACCCGCTTCCTCGCGGTGGGCCCGGCCGTGCCGCCCCACCTGGGCTCGCGGTGGAAGACGTCCCTGGTGCTCACGCTCGACAACGGCCCCGGCGCGCTCGCGCGCGTGCTCACGGCCTTCGCCGCGCACGGGGTGAACGTCGCGCGGCTGGAGTCCAGGCCCGGCGGCGTCCGTGCCTGGGACTACCGCTGGTGCCTGGACGTGGAGGGCGCGGTGGACACCGCGCCCGTGAAGGCGGCCCTGGACGAAGCCCGGAGCGCCTGCACGTCGCTCCGAGTGCTGGGCAGCTACGCGCTCAGCGACTGATGGCCTGGGCCGGAGCCGAGGCCTGCGTCCCGTCGCCGTTGCGCACGGCCTCCGTGTACGCGGAGCGCACGATGTTCGTGTAGCGCTGGAGCGCGGCCAGCTGCTCCAGGCGCAGCGCCTGCGGCCCGTCGCACAGCGCCTTCTCCGGCGTCGGGTGGAAGTCCACCAGCACCATGGACGCGCCCGCGATGAGGCCCTGGCCAATGGCGTGGAAGATGTCCGGCAGCCCGTCCGGCGGGGCCTCCGCGCGGCCAATCGCGTGCGAGGGATCCACGCACACCGGCATGCGCGTGAGGCGGCGCACCACCGGCACGTGCGCGAAGTCCACCATGTTGCGGTGCGGGTCGCCCAGGTGCGTCTTCACGCCGCGCAGGCAGAAGACGATCTTCGGGTTGCCCTCGCTCGCCACGTACTCGCACGCGTTGAGGGACTCCTCCAGCGTGATGCCCATGCCGCGCTTGAAGAGCACCGGGAAGGTGCGCTGCTGGCCAATCACCTTGAGCAGTTCGAAGTTCTGCGCGTTGCGCGTGCCCACCTGGAGCATCACGCCCGTGGGCGCCCCCGACTTCTTCAGCGCGTCGTTGATCTCATCGATGTGGCGCGGATGCGTCACCTCCATCGCGACGACCTTGATGCCGTGCTTGCCCGCGGAGTCGAACACCCAGGGCAGGCACTTCGCGCCCAGGCCCTGGAACTCGTACGGGTTGGTGCGCGGCTTGTACGCGCCCATGCGCGTGGTGTTGATGCCGCAGCGAGCGAGCGCCGCCATCATCGCGTCAACGCTCTCCAGCGAATCCACCGCGCACAGGCCCGCGAAGAGGTTCACCGAGTTGTCGTCGAAGGTGACGCCGTTGTACTCGAAGCCCGCAGTGGTGCGCTGGCCCCCGTGCCGGCCGATGATGCGGTACTTCTGCGAGACGCGGACCACCTGGCGCACGCCGGGCAGCTGCTGGAACGGCTCCAGCGGAACCTGCGACGTGGAGCCCAGCAGGTACAGCTCCGTGATGGTGGACTCGGCGCCCTGGACCACATGGGCACGCGGGGTGACGCCCTCGTACTGCGAAGCGAGTTGGAGGACGGCGTTCACGACGGATTCCGGGGAATCCGGCTCGAGCATCACGATCATGCGAAGGGTTCTCCTGGTGGGGGGGCCGCTTCGGCATTCAACACCGGCCTCCCACCCTTTCCCTCCGCTTTTGTAAAAATTTGATGAGAGCGGCCTCAGGAGGAGGCGGGGCGCAGCCGGGTCGCCAGGTGGGTGTAGTGCTCCCGCTGGGTAGGGTCGCCCAGGTGCTCCCATACGTCCGCCAGGGCCTTGGCGGCCTCCACGTAGGCGGGCGACAGCTCCAGCGCCAGTTCGAAGACCTGACGGGCCAGGCGGTAGCGGGCCTTGTCCGGGCGCCGGCCCTGGGTCAGCAGCGCGTTACCCAGGTGGTAGACCTCAATGGCGGCGGCCTCGCGGTAGCCGGGGGTGGGGTTGAGTTGGACCGCCCGCTCCATCAGGAGGGACGCGGCCTCTGGCTCCCCCAGCTCCAGCTGGCAGAGCGCGGCCTCGCGGTGGGGGTCCGCCGCGGAGGGGTCCAGCTCGATGGCGCGCTGGAAGCCCTTGAGGGCCTCAGCGTTGCGCCCCAGCTGCTTGAGGGCGAAGGCCTTCGCGGTGAGCGCGGGGAAGTGGCGTGGATCCACGGCCAGGACCTGGTCGAATGACTGGAGCGCGGCTTCGTGGTTGCCGGCCATGGAACGGTGGACGCCCTCGTTGAACGACGCCAACAGCAACGACCTGGACATCTTCGGTTCCCCCATCGGACAAGGTTCGCAGGGCCGAGCGCTTCACGCGGCCCGAAAGCGCAAGCCTGTCACCGGGGGCCCACGCCTCGCAAAGGTGCGCCCCTTCCCCGGCTGATGGCACCCATCGCGTTCGGCTGATGACGCGGGCGGTCTCCCGCCTGACGCAGGTTTCCGCCGTCCGGAATTCGCCACTGTCTGCAACAGCTCCTCCGGGCGGAGTCACCCGAGTAGCGCTCCGCCGCGCGCCTCCTCCTCCATCGCCGCGAGGAACCCGGTGGTGAAGTCCGGATGGCGCGGGGTCCAGCCCAGGGCCTCCAGCTTCGCGGCGCTGATGGCGCGGTCGCCGCGCAGGGACTCATGGAGGGACTCGAGGGGAACGCGCGGGGGCATGGGCAGGCCCAGCTGCTGGCAGAGCCACGAGGCCGTCTCCTCCTGCGTCGCGGGCCGACGGTCCGCCACGCAGTACACCTCGCCGGGCGCGCCGCGCTCGAGCACCACGCGCACCGCGTCCACCAGGTCATCCACATGGATGCGCGACAGCCGTCCCCCACCCGAGTCCGGGATGCGCAGCGTGCCCGCCTTCAAGCGCCCGGACGTGCCGCGCCCCGGGCCGTAGATGCCCGCGATGCGCATGACGCTCGCGCCCAGGGTAAGGAAGAGGTCCTCCGCCTCCAGGCGTGCACGCGAGACCGCCGAGGTCCTTTCGACCGGCGTGGCCTCATCCACGTGTCCGCGAGCGGAGCCATAGACGCCCGTGGACGACAGGTAGACGAACCGGGAGGGCCGCGAGCGGGACAGGGCCTCCGCGAAGCGGGCATCCAGCCCTGCGTCCGGAGGAACGGAGTCCACGACATGCGCGCCCGCTGCCCGTGACAGCGCGTCGTCAAGCGACACCACCCGGACACCCGCGCCCTCCAGCACGGCGCGGCGAGCGGCATCCCGGGTCGTGGCCAGGACCTCCCGGCCCGCGCGGGCCTCCGCCACCGCGAAGCGCGTGAGCGTGTAACCACAGCCAAGCAGGAGGAGCGGAGCGGTCATGGCCTTTGGCGATACCGGGCAACGCCCGCTCCGCGCAAGGCCCGGCGCCAAAGGGAACGGCCCTCCTCCCGTCAGCCGGAAGCAGGGCCGTCACCTCGCGTCGTCAGTCGCGGCCTAGAACTCCGCGCTCGCGCGAGGGTCGATGATGCCGCACTCCTTGATTTTGTAGAGCAGCGCCTTGTAGCTGATGCGCAGCTTGCCCGCCGCGCGGCGCTTGTTCCACGCGGTGCGCTGGAGCATCGCGAGGATGGCCTCGCGCTCCGCGAGCATCGCCGCGCGCTTGCCAATGTCCTTGAGCGACAGCTCCCCGGCCGGAGGCGGCGGGGGCGGAGGCTGAGGAGCGTCGAACGGGTTCGCGTAGCGCTGCGGCGCCACGGCGTTGAACGGCGTGGCGTCCGTCATCACCGGAGGCGGCGTCATCACCGCGCCGCGCGCGGGCATCTCCAGCACCTGCACCCCCGAGCCCGAAGCCGTCGCGACCGAGGACGGAGGAGCCGCGAAGACGCGAGCGGACTCGTCCACGTAGCGCGACGGAGGCGGGATGAACTCGTCCCCACCGCCGAACGACGTGGGCAGCGACGGGGCGCTCGCCGGAGCACGGCCACCGGCGCGGATCTCGTCCAGCACCAGGGTCGGGTCCTTCAGCACGCACAGCCGGCGCACCATGTTCTCCAGCTCGCGCACGTTGCCCGGCCACTCGTAGTCGCTGAACGCGTGGAGCACCTCGGAAGGCAGCTCGGACACGTTCGTCATGAAGCCCTTGCCGTACTTCTTGAGGAAGTGGTCGGTGAGCGGCACCACGTCCTCGCGGCGCTCGCGCAGGGGCGGCAGGCGGATGGCCACCACGTTGAGGCGGTAGTACAGGTCCTCGCGGAAGTTGCCGAGCGCGATCTCCTTCTCCAGGTCGCGGTTCGTCGCCACCACCACGCGGCTGTCCACGCGGACGCTCTTCTTGCCGCCGACGCGGAAGAACTCCTCGTCCTGGAGCACCTGGAGCAGCTTCGCCTGGAGGCGGATGGCCATCTCGCCAATCTCGTCCAGGAAGATGGTGCCCTGATCCGCCAGCTCGAACTTGCCCGGCTTCTCCGCCGTGGCGCCCGTGAAGGCGCCGCGCTCGTGGCCGAACAGCTCGCTCTCCAGCAGCTCACCCGGCAGCGCCGCGCAGTTCACCTTGATGAACGGCCGGCCATGGCGCTGGCTGCGCGCGTGGATTTCGCGGGCAATCACTTCCTTGCCCGTGCCGGACTCACCCAAGAGCAGCACCGGCACATCCGTGTCCGCGATGCGCTCCACCAGCGCACGCGCGCGGCGCATGGCCGGCGACGTGGAGATGAGCACGCGGGCCTCCGCCGCGGCCTCCGCGGGCGTCAACACCACGCGGGGCGCGGGCGCGGTCGCCTGACGCTCCGGCACGCGGGTCCCCAGGGCGCGCGCGAGCACGTCCTGCAGCTCGTCGTTGCCAAAGGGCTTCGCCAGATAGTCGGAGGCGCCCATCTTCAGCGCGCGCACCGCGTCGTCCGCGCCCGACAGCGCGCTCAACACGATGACCGGCGCCGTGCCGCCCGTGCTCCGGTAGCGGCGCAGCACCTCCAGACCGCTCATCTCCGGCATCACCACGTCCAGCAGCACCGCGTCGAACGAGCCGCCAGAGAGCATCTCCAGCGCCTGCGAACCGCTGGACGCACAGCGCACCTGGTAGCCCGAGCTGCCCAAGAGCTCGGACAGGAACGTGCGCACCGACTCCTCGTCATCCACCACCAGCACCGCGATCCGATCCATCCCCACGCCTCCGCTCGCCCTGTGCATCAAACCCTCGTGAACTGAATCAAACCGACATCAGACGGGCCGGACCGGCAGCCCGCCGAAGCTCGCGTGTACGCCTCAAGGTCTGCAGTGCCGCGCCCAAGAGCTGGGTGGGAGCCCCCACCGTGTCCGGGAAGCTCACCGCCCCCAGCTCCAGCGCCGTGCGCACCACGCGACCCTCCATCTGGAACCGGGCGGCCTCGAACCGGGCCTCCACCCGCGCCAGCACCTCCGGCACCGACTCCGCGGGCGTGCCCGGCAGCAGCATGGCGAACTGACTGTCCCCCACCCGCGCCACCGCGTCCGCCTCGCGCACCGTCTGTCCCAGCACCACCGCGCTGTAGACGAGCAGCCGCTCCGCCATGCTCTTGCCGTGCTCCTTGCGAAGCGCGCTCCACCCCGTCACCTCCGCCGCCACCACCGAGAAAGTGCCCCCGTAACGCTCCGTCCGCCGCGCCTCCAGCCCGATGAGGGCCAGCAGGAAGGGCCGGTTGTAGAGCCCCGTCACGGGGTCATGCAGCGCCAGCGCCGTGCCGGCCTCTTCACCCGCGGCCGCGCGCTCCACCGACTGCTTGAGCCGCATCTGCGCGTGCAGCTTCATGGACAGCTCCGCGCCATCCACCGTGCGCGGCACCACGTCCACGCACTGCCCCTTCTCCACGCAGAAGCGCCACGCGTCCCGGTCGTGCGAATCCACCAGGTACATCATCGGCACCGTGCCCTTGCCCACCTGGCGCAGGCGCCGCGCCGTCTGGATCGCCGCGAAGTCCGGCGGCTGCGCCGCCAACAGCACCGCATCCGGACGGATCACCTCGAACAACGGCACCGCCGCGTCGAAGCGCGTCAGGGGCACCACGCGGAAGCCGGCCTCCCCCAGGAGCGCCCGGGTGCGCTCCAGGTCCTCCGCGCGAGGCTCCACCAGCAGCACCGTAGGCGGCTGGCCCGACCTTCCCGCTCCCTTGCGCTTCACACCCACCGCCGTGCCCTCCCTTCCAGCATTTTCTGCCCCGCCACCCTGCCCGCCTGCCCAGATTTACAGCCCCGCTACTTTCGCGCCCTACGTATCCCCTTGGATTTCTTAGGGAAGGGCACTTCGTTACCCATCCTGGCCCACGGTTTTAGCAATGGGTATGCCATTCATCACCTCGCGGATCCGGCCCTCCAGGGTCTCCGCGTCGACGCGGTGCTTGAAGGCGGGCACCCCGTCGATGAGGACCACGGGGATGTCGTAACGCCAGGTCTCGAAGAGGTCCGGGCTCTGGAGGATGTCGGTGACGTAGAGCTCGAACGGCAGCCGGGCCTGCACCTCGACGACCACGGCGAGGGCCTTCTCACAGAGGGAGCACCGGGGTTTCGAGTAGATATCGACTCGCATGCGTTGCAGGATGGGCGCTCGATGCGCGGCGTGTGTGGTGATTTTTCGACGATGCCCCTCAAGGACCTGGTCGTCCACCTCGGGAATCGCCGGGCCACCGGCACCCTGAACGTGGAGCGGGGAGACGTGCGCAAGCAGCTGTTGCTGCGCGACGGCAACGTCATCACCGCCAGCTCCAACCAGCCGCGCGAGTACTTCGGCCAGTTCCTGATCAACCAGGGTCACCTGACGGAGGACCAACTGGAGCGCGCTTTCTCCACGCAGGCGGAGACGCACATCCTGCTGGGGAAGATCCTGATCATGACGGGCACGGTGTCGGAAGCCACCGTGCGCACGGTGCTCTCCCACAAGTTCCGGGAGATGCTGCTGGACGCCTTCACCTGGGAGGAAGGCGGCTTCGACTTCCGCCCCACGGACGTCGCGCCGGAGTTGGAGGGCCTGGACGTCAGCGTGGACCTGCTGGACGTGCACCGCGAGGGCGAGTTCCGCGAGACGGCGTGGCAGGCCATCCGCGCGGTGTTCCCCTCCGGCCGCGTGCGCCTGGAGGTGGACGAGCGCAAGCTGACGGACCGCAAGGCCGGCAGCATGGACGAGCGCATCGTGCAGCTCGCGAAGGAAGGCCTCAGCATCGACGGGATGGCGCTGGCGCTGCACGCCACCGACTTCTTCCTCTACCAGCGGCTGTACGCGCTCTACCGCCAGGACGCGCTGCGGGTGTCGGACGAGGCCCCCCTGCCCTCCCCGGAGCCCGGCGCGCACACCGTCGTCGTGGTGGAGGAGGACGAGGACGACCTGGACTCGGGCGGCGTCATCGGCTCCGAGTCCTCCTCCGACGAGGTGCTCCAGGCCGCGCAGCTCTTCCTGGACGCGGGCAACCTGCGCGACGGAGAGGCGCTGGCCCGGCGCGCGCACGAAATCGCGCCCACCGAGCACACCACGAAGCTGCTGCGCGACGCGGAAGGCAGGCTGCTCACGGAGCTGCGCAAGGCGCTGATGGAGCCGTCGCGCGTGCCGGCGCTGATGGTGACGCCCGCGCACCTGAAGACGCTGCCGCTCACGTCACCGGAGCGCTACCTGCTGTCGCGCATCGACGGGCGGCGGGACGTGGCCGCCATCGTGCACGTGTCGCCGCTCCAGGAGCTGGAGGCCCTGAAGTTCTTCCAGGGCTTCGTGGACACGGGGCTGGTGAAGCTCACCGCGCGTCCGCTGTCCTGACGCTCGCGCCTCAGTGCTTGCCGGCGGCGCCCGCGGGGGCCGTCAGCTCCACCGGCGCGGGGATGCGCTCCAGCGCCAGGCGCAGGGCCTCGCGGCCCAGGTACGAGCCGCGGATGCGCCACTTCGGATCGTTCACGATGAGGGCGGCCACGGCCACGCGCGGGTTGTCCTTGGGCGCGAAGCCCACGAACCACGAGTAGTCGCGGAAGGGCTCGCGGTCCGCGAGCGTGCCCGTCTTGCCCACCGCGTCCTTCACCTGGAAGCCGCGCTCGCGGAAGACGCCGCGCGCGGTGCCGTGGGTGACGGTCTCCTCCAGCATCCGCGTGAGCTCGTGCGCGGCGGTGGGCGTGAGCACGGGCTCCGGCTCCGGCAGGGGCATGAAGGGCTCCGGCTCCACCAGCACGGGGTCCACCCAGCGGCCCTCGTTGGCGGCCACGGACGCCAGCAGCGCGCCGTGCAGCGGGGACAGGTACACGTCACCAAAGCCCGCGCCGGTGTTGGCGAGCGCGAAGCCGTCCTCCGGGATGTACGCGAGCGACACGTCCAGCGGCTGGGCGAAGGGGATCTCCCGGTTGAAGCGCAGGCGCGCCGCCATGCGCTTGAGCGAGTCCGCGGTCAGGTGCTTGCTGGTCATCTTGGCGAAGATGACGTTGGCGCTCTTGCCCATGGCCAGCGCCAGCGAATAGCAGGCGCCGTCGCGGTCGGTGTCCTCCAGCTGCCGCTCGTTCAGGCGGCGCTTGCCGCCGTGGAAGCAGGCCTCGGTGTCGGGCGACACGCCGGCCTCCAGGAGCGCGCTGCCGGTGACGATCTTGAAGATGCTCGCGGCCGGGTACACCGCGCGGATGGGCAGCCCGCGCAGCTCCGGCTTCGCCTCCGAGTGCTCCGCCATCGCGAGGACGCGCCCGGTGGAGGGCTCCAGCACCACCGCGGCGCCGTAGGGCACCTGGTAGTTCTGCATGATCTTCGTGAGCGACGCCTGGAGGCCGGGGTCGATGGTGAGCACCTGATCCGGCGCGCTCTTGCCGCCCTTCACCACCAGCTTGTTGCCCTCCAGCTTCGCGCGGGCCACCAGGTCCTGCGCGCGCGGCAGGCCCTGGAGCTTGCCGAACGGCGGCGCCTTCTCCCGCGAGGGCACCGGCATCGGCGGCACCATCCCGGGCTCCAGCGCGGCGGCGTCCTTCGCGGCCAGCGCCTCCGCCAGCGCTCGGGCATCCACGGGACGCGTGTCAGGACCCTGTGCCGTGGAGGCCGCCTCGGCACCCGCGACGGCAGCCGCCCCCGAGGCCTGCGCCGCGGCGGCTCCGCTCGACGCGGGAAGAGCGGCCGGATCCGGCGCGGGCGGAGCACCCGGAGCCTGCGCGACGCTCGCGGAGGCCCCCGCGTCCGGCGAAGCCACCTGGGCGCGCTGCTCGGCCTCCACCTTCTCCACCAGCGCGCGGGCGCCCACGGGCCCCGCGTCCGTCCCCAGGGCGCTCACCGACTGCGCCAGGGCCTGGGCATCCGACGGAGCAGAGGTTGACGGCGCGGTGCTCGCGTCCGTCCCGGGCGCGGAGGCGCCCAGGAGCAGCGTGAGGGGGAACAGCGGCAGGGCGGCGAGGAGGCGGCGCATCGTCATGCTTCGGGGCTCTCCTTTGGGGGAGCAGGGAGCAGGCCGCCGGATCCTAGTCGCTGAGGGCGCGCTGTCCACGGCTTGCCTCCTCGACTGCTGCCTTCGTCCGCGAGAAACCTGGGAAGGTGCCCGGAGGTCCAGTAGGGTCCTGTGCACCTTGGACGGACTCAAAGAGACATTGGTGATCTGGGGAGCCGAGCTGCGCCGGGCCATGAAGAGCGGCCGGGCCATCGTGCTGCTCGGGCTCTACAGCATGTTCTCCGCGCTGGTGCTGCTCGTGGTGGGCTTCGTCACCCGGGAGCTGCAGGCCCAGGTGAACGCGAAGCTCGCCGAATCCGGCGGGGACTCGGAGATGGCCACGCAGGCCGCGGCGCAGATGCACCAGGGGGTGCTGGGCTTCCTCGCCAGCAACGACGCCGCGATGATGGAGGCCCTGGCGAAGGTGCCCATCGTGGTGCTCATCGTCTTCAAGATCAGCCTCTTCTTCCTGCCCGCCTACATCGCGCTGATGGGCTTCGACCAGGTGAGCGGCGAAGTGGGTCCGCGCTCCATGCGCTACCTCACGGTCCGCGCGCGCCGCTCGTCGGTGCTGCTGGGCAAGTTCCTCTCCCAGGCCACGCTGCTGGTGGGGCTGGTGTTGGTCATCGACCTGGCCATCTTCATCTACGCGCGCATCATCAACGACGACTTCGCCTTCGGGGTGCTGGTGCTCAACCTCCTGAAGTTCTGGAGCGCCACCATCGTCTTCTCGCTGGCCTACGTCGCGCTCACCACCCTGTGCTCCAGCCTCTTCCGTGTCCCCGCGGTGAGCCTGGTCTTCAACTTCATCCTGCTCTTCGTCTTCTGGCTGATGGACTCCGTGGGACGCGCCGTGAGCGAGGAGAACGTGCTGCGCTTCCTGCGCTACCTGTCCCCGTCGTACTACTCGGGCAACCTGCTGCACCCGAAGCTCGCCGAGTTCGCCATGAGCGGCGCGGCCTACGCGGCCTTCGCCGCCGTCTTCCTCTTCGGCGCCTACGGCGTCCTGCGCGCGAGGGACCTGTGAGCGACCTGGCCATCCAGCTGAACAACGTCTCCAAGCGCTTTGGCCCCAAGGTCGCCGTCAACGCGGTGAGCCTCCAGGTGCGTCAGGGCGACGTCTTCGGCCTCATCGGCCCCAACGGCGCCGGCAAGACGACCACCTTCTCCATGATGTGCGGCTACCTCTACCCGTCCGAGGGCTCGCTCCAGGTGATGGGCGTGTCCCCCACCTCGCCCGGCGCCCTCAAGGGCCGCGTGGGCGCGCTGCCCCAGGACGCGGTGCTGCCCCCCGGCTGGGAGGTGGGCGCGCTGCTCATGTACTGGGCCCGCCTGTCGGACCTGCCCCAGCCCGAGCACGAGGCCCGCGGCGCCCTGGAGAAGGTGGGCCTGATGGAGGCCTGGAAGGTCCAGACGCAGGCGCTCAGCCACGGCATGGCCAAGCGCGCCGCCATGGCCCAGGCCCTGATGGGCCGCCCGCCGCTCGTCCTCCTGGACGAGCCCACCGCCGGCCTGGATCCGCGCATCGCCGCGCAGGTGCGTCAGGT
Organism: Corallococcus sp. CA049B; assembly: GCF_003611685.1. Taxonomy (NCBI): domain Bacteria; kingdom Pseudomonadati; phylum Myxococcota; class Myxococcia; order Myxococcales; family Myxococcaceae; genus Corallococcus; species Corallococcus sp. CA049B. The sequence continues at coordinate 35,970 of NZ_RAWC01000059.1, forward strand.
CATCAAGGACATGAAGGGCACGCAGACGGTGGTCGTCTCCAGCCACAACCTCCAGGAGCTGGAGGAGCTGTGCGACGCCGCCGCCATCCTCGACAAGGGCTCGCTCGCCCAGGCCGGCACCATGTCGGAGCTCACCGGCCAGGGCGCCGAGTTCCGCGTCCAGATCGCCCGGGGCGACGTCATCATCCCCGAAATCACCTCCCTGCCCGGCGTCACCGACGCGCGCATGGAGGGAGCGGACGTGCTGCGCGTGCGCTTCGACGGCCAGGCCCACAAGGCCGAGGAGGTCATCAGCCGCACCGTCGGCCACCTCCTCCAGCACCAGGTGCTCATCCTCGGCGTCAGCCGCGGCCGCCGCCTGGAGGACCGCGTCCTTCAGCTGCTGTAGGCCAGCGCCCCACGGACGCTCACCCCGCCTTGCGCACCCAGCCCACATAGTGGGCGCCCCGGCGCTCCATGCGGACGAGCTCGTTGCCCGTCGCGTCGCACCACGCGGGCAGGTCCGCCTCCAGCCCGCGGTCGGTGGAGACGAGCTCCACCAGCGTCCCGGGCGGAAGGCGGCGCATCGCCTTGGCGATCTCCAGGATGGGCACCGGGCAGAGGGCCCCGGACGTATCCACGCACACACCGGATTCCATTCGCGCGCATCCTGTCATGGGGCCTGGAACCCCGCCTGCCAAAGCGACACGGCACGCGCGCTCAGAGGGAATTTTGGTGTCCCCAGCGTCGTTGTCCGCCCCTTCGAGGCCTCTGGATATCGGGCGGACGCAGGCGGTCATCGCGGCTTGCGTGTCTGGAATTCCCTCTGTTAAGTACCCCGCCCCTTTCCCTACCCAGACACCCGCTTGGGGCCCGGAGTCGGACCTATGGCGCAGGAGCATTCCCAACCCATGAAGCCCAATGTCATCGTGGCCCTGCTGGTCGGCCTGGTGCTCGGGTTCGTTGGCGGCCGTGCCGCCACCGGCTCGAAGCCCACCCCCGGCAACACGCCCCCTGCCGCGCAGGCGGCCAACAAGCCCGCGCGCGCCGTGGACCCCACCGTCTTCAAGGTGCCCGTCGACGGCGCCCCGACGAAGGGCAGCGTCAACGCGCTCGTCACCATCGTGGAGTTCTCCGACTACGAGTGCCCGTTCTGCAGCCGCGCGCACAACACCGTCGAGCAGCTCCTGAAGGACTACGGCAGCAAGCTGCGCGTCGTGATGCGCCAGAACCCGCTGTCCTTCCACCCGCACGCCCGTCCCGCGGCCCTCGCGGCGCTCGCGGCCGGTGAGCAGGGCAAGTACTGGGACATGCACAACCTGCTCTTCGCCAACAACAAGAAGCTGGATGGGGAGAGCCTGGAGGGCTACGCCAAGCAGATTGGCCTGGATGTGGCCAGGTGGAAGGCGGACATGGCGAACGACCGCCTGGGCGCCACCATCGACAAGGATCAGGCCCTCGCCCAGCAGATGGGCGCCAGCGGCACGCCGGCCTTCTTCATCAACGGCCGCTTCCTCTCCGGCGCGCAGCCCATCGACAACTTCAAGGCCCTCATCGACGAGGAGCTCGCCAAGGCCGAGGGCCTGGTGAAGAGCGGCGTCGCGCCGTCGCAGGTGTACGCGCGCACCATCGAGAAGGGCGTCGAGCGCGCCCCGGCCAAGGCCCAGCAGCAGGCCGAGCCCCCCGCCGCCGCGAAGAAGATTGAGATCCCCTCGGACTCCCCCTCCTTCGGCCCGGCCACCGCGAAGGTGACCATCGTCGAGTGGTCGGACTTCGAGTGCCCGTTCTGCAGCCGCGCCGTGCCGACGCTCAACAAGATCAAGGAGACCTACGGCAAGGACGTGCGCGTGGTGTTCCGCCACCAGCCGCTGCCCATGCACTCGAACGCGAAGATCGCGGCGCAGGCCTCCATGGCCGCCCACGAGCAGGGCAAGTTCTGGGAGATGCACGACAAGCTCTTCGCCAACCAGCGCGCCCTGGACCGCGCCAGCCTGGAGAAGTACGCCCAGGAGCTGGGCCTGGACATGAACAAGTTCAAGGCCGCCCTGGAGTCGAGCAAGATCACCGCGAAGGTGGACGCGGACTCCGCCGCGGGCAGCGCGGTGGGCGCCAACGGCACGCCGGCCTTCTTCATCAACGGCCGCTTCCTCTCCGGCGCGCAGCCCTTCGAGGCCTTCAAGCCCCTCATCGACCAGGAGATCGCCAAGGCCGACAAGGCGCTCGCCGCCGGCACCAAGGCGGAGGACCTCTACGCCAGGCTGAACCAGGACAACGTGAACGCCGCTCCGGCCGCCCCCGCGGCGCCCGCCGAGCCGGCCGTGCAGAAGGTGGAAGTGGGCAACGCCCCGGTGCGCGGCCCGAAGAACGCGCCCGTCACCATCGTCGCCTGGTCTGACTTCGAGTGCCCCTTCTGCAGCCGCGCCGTGCCGACCATCGAGCAGGTGGAGAAGGCCTACAAGGGCAAGGTGAAGTTCGCCTTCAAGCACCAGCCCCTGCCCTTCCACCAGAACGCGAAGCTCGCCGCCGTGGCCTCCATGGCCGCGAACGAGCAGGGCAAGTTCTGGGAGATGCACGACAAGCTCTTCGCCAACCAGCGCGCCCTGGACCGCGCCAGCCTGGAGAAGTACGCCCAGGAAATCGGCCTGAACGTGAACAAGTTCAAGACGGACCTGGACTCGGGCAAGTTCGACAAGCAGATCGAGGCGGACATGGCGGACGGCTCCGCCAAGGGCGCCAACGGCACCCCGACGTTCTTCATCAACGGCCGCACGCTGGTGGGTGCGCAGCCCTTCGATGCCTTCAAGAAGGTCATCGACGAGGAGCTGAAGAAGGCCGGCGTGGCGATGGCGGCGGAAGCGAAGTAGCCGTCCCCCGCTCCTGAAGCACACAAGGCCGTCGGCTCCCTCAGCGGGAACCGGCGGCCTTCGTGTTTCCAGCGGGTGCCCGGTGAGGCTTCAGGACACGGCGATGGCGTCGATCTCCACCTGGGAGCCGCGCGGCAGCGCGGACACCTGCACGGTGGCGCGGGCCGGCGGCGAGCCGGCAAAGGCGCGGGCGTACACCTCGTTCACCTTGGCGAAGTCGCCCAGGTTGGTGAGGAAGATGGTGCAGCGCACGACGTGGCTGAAGTCCAGGCCGCTAGCGGCGAGCACGGCCTGCAGGTTCTTCATCACCTGCTCGGCCTGCGCGACGACGTCACCGGGGACGAGCTCCATCGTCTTCGGGTCCAGGGGAATCTGGCCGGACAGGAACGTCATCTTCCCGGCGTCCACCTGCACGGCCTGGGAGTAGGGGCCAATCGCCTTGGGGGCGTCGTCGGAGTGGATTGCCTTGCGCGCCATGCAGCACACCTCGCGTTGAGGCGGCCCCCAAAGGAGACGGGGGCCGCGGGTCCGCCGCGGGCTGTAGCACAGGACAGGGCTAGATTCGCTCGACCGAGTAGACGCCCGTCAACCGCTCGATGGAGCGCATCAGGTCCGTCAGCTGCTTGAGGTCGGAGATGGTGACCTCGAAGGTGTTGACGGCCCGGTCGTCACCGGTGGCCCGGCAGTTCGCCTGGGAGATGTTGACGCTCTTCTTGGAGAACGTGTTGGTGATGTCCGCCAGCAGGCCCGGCCGGTCCGCCGTCAGCACGCGCAGCGTGACGGGCCGCTTGAAGTCGCCCTTCACGTCCCAGGACACGTCCACGCGCCGCTCGGGGTCCGTGGCCAGGGCCTTCTCACACCCCACCGTGTGCACCGTCACGCCCCGCCCCCGGGTGATGAACCCCGCGATGGGGTCCCCGGGAACGGGGTTGCAACAGCGCCCGAAGCGCACCAGCACGTCGTCCACGCCGCCAATCTGGACGCCGCTGCGGCTGTTGCGCCCCACCAGCCGCTTGGCCAGGTCCGTCATGCGCGACAGGCCCGGCAGCATGGAGGCGTTCGCCCCCGGGCCGTTGCCCGTCCCCCCGTCCGAGGGACGCGGAGGCGGCTCCGCCTGCGCCAGCTTCTCCTGCGGCACGAGCCGCTGCACCAGCTGCTGCGGCGTCACCTTGCCGTAGCCGATGGCGACCAGCATGTCGTCCTCGACGCGGAAGCCCAGCTCCTCGGCGACCTTCTTCACCTCGCCGGAGCGCATCAGCTTGTTGAAGTTGAGCTGGAAGCGCTTGAACTCGCGATCCACCAGCTCCCGGCCCAGCTGCAGGCTCTTGTCGCGCTGCTGCTGCTTGATGAAGCCGCGGATGCGCTGCTGCGCGCGGCTCGTCTTGACGAAGGTGAGCCAGTCCTTGGACGGGTGCGCCTGCGGGCTGGTGAGCACCTCCACCGTGTCGCCGTTCTTCAGCTTGTAGCGCAGGGGAACGATCTTCCCGTTCACCTTGGCGCCCACGCACCGGCCGCCCACGTCGCTATGGATGGCGTACGCGAAGTCCACCGGCGTCGCGCCGCGCGGCAGGCTGCGCACGTCGCCCTTGGGCGTGAAGACGAAGACCTCGTCGGTGAAGAGGTCCACCTTCACCGTCTCCAGGAACTCCTTGGGGTCCTTGAGGTCCTGCTGCCACTCCATCAGCTGGCGCAGCCAGGCGAACTTCTCGTCGTCCTTGGAGATGGGCGCGCGGCCTTCCTTGTAGGCCCAGTGCGCGGCGATGCCCTCTTCCGCGATCTTGTGCATCTCCGCGGTGCGGATCTGCACCTCCACGCGCTCGCTCAACGGACCAATCACCGTGGTGTGCAGGGACTGGTACATGTTGGGCTTCGGGATGGCGATGAAGTCCTTGAAACGCCCGGGCACCGGCTTCCACATCTGGTGCACCATGCCCAGCGCCTCGTAGCAGGAGGGCACCGACGGCGCGATGATGCGGAACGCGATGATGTCGTGGATCTGATCGAAGTCGATGCCCTGCGACTTGATCTTCTTCCAGATGCTGTAGACGTGCTTGAAGCGCCCGCTGACGTCGCCCTTGAGGCCGCGCTCCTGGAGCTTCGCGCGCATCAGGTCGCAGGTGTCCTCGATGTACTTCTCGCGCTCCTTCTTGCGCTTGTTGAGCTGCTCCTCCAGCGCGAAGAACTCCTGGGGCTTCACGTAGCGGAAGGACAGGTCCTCCAGCTCCGTCTTTATCCAGGAGATGCCCAGGCGGTTGGCCAGGGGCGCGTAGATGTCCAGCGTCTCCTGTCCGATGCGGGCCTGCTTCTCCTCGGACATGTGATCCAGCGTCCGCATGTTGTGCGTGCGGTCCGCCAGCTTCACGAGGATGACGCGGATGTCCTGCGCCATCGCGATGATCATCTTGCGGAAGTTCTCCGCCTGCTTCTCCTCCTGGGAGAGCGTCGCGGACGCGGAGAACTTGGACAGCTTCGTCACGCCGTCCACCAGCTGGGCGACCTCCGGGCCGAAGAGCTCCGTGAGCTCCTCCGCGGTGGCGAGCGTGTCCTCGATGGTGTCGTGGAGCAGGCCGGTGACGATGGACGCCTCGTCCAGCTTCAGCTCCGCCAGGATGCCCGCCACCTCCAGCGGGTGGATGAGGTAGGGCTCTCCCGACTTGCGGAGTTGCCCCTGATGGACCTTGGCCGAGTAGACGTACGCCTTCTTGATGATGTCCAGGTCGGGGTCCGGGTGGTACGACGCAACCCGCTGCAGGATGTCGTTCAGGCGAATCATCGAGGCGGTGACAATCGTAACTGCCTCAAACAGCAGGGGCAACGTTACCCTGGAACATCGCGTGCCCCGCCGGGTCCTGGAGGCCCGGGCGCCTCGGATATTGGTCCGAGGCTTTCGTTGACCCGGCGTTTCACGCCCCCCTAGATTGGCCCTCTGCCCATGTCTCAGCTTCTGCTGTCCGCGCTCCCGGTGGTCTGCCCGAATTGTGACGGCTTCAACCCGCCACGCTCGGCCACCTGCGTGCTGTGCGGCCAGGCGATGGAAGAGGCTGCTCCGGCCCCCCGTCCGGCGGCCACGACCCCGCCCCGGCCGGTGA
>NZ_RAWC01000005.1:0-100969 GCF_003611685.1 Corallococcus sp. CA049B
GTCGCCTTCCCTGGGGGCCGCGGGCTGCGTTCCCGTGCGGATGCGCCCTTCGAGCAGCTCGATGTCCAGCGAGCCGGGGGCGGGGGCGTTCACGAACTGCTGCCAGGTGCCGTCCGGCGCGGTGAAGAGGAACGACACCGCCACCGGCGCGTTCTCCGGCAGCGGCACCTTCATGCGCTGCAGCGTGCCCGGGTAGATCAGCGCCGACAGCAGCACGTCCGCGTCCGGCTGGAAGATGCGCGCGGAGACCTCGCCGTAGGACTCCACGGCGAACTGCTTCGGGTCCACCTTGCGCACCAGCATGTACAGGGGCCGGCCCTGGTTCGTCCCTGACGGCGCCTTCACGCTCAGTTGCAGCGTGCTTGGCTGGCACGCGGCCAGGAAACACAGCGCCAGGGGGATGCAGCTCGCCCACGGTTTCATCGCGGCACCTCGCGGAATGGGATCCAGGGCTCACCCTTGAGCCCGAAGCGCAGGTCCATCACCCCGTCCGTGGCGGTGGCACCCCGCGCTCGCAACGACCAACGGCGGTGCTGCGGGTCTTCGGTGGACTGCGACGACTCAAGCAGCCGGAAGCAGCTCCACGCCGAACGCGACTTCTCCAGCGACGCGTACTGCACCGACTGGTCCGCGGGCGCGCGCACCTCCAGCATCAGCGACGCCGTCTGCTGGTCCCACCACGCCAGCGGGAACTCCTGCCACGACGGACTCTGGTTGTACGCGAGGAACGTCGTCTTGCCGCACTTCAGCGAACCCAGCGTCACGAAGCTGCCCTGCGTGGGCGCCTTCGGCAGCGGCAGCGGCATCACCTGCAAGAGCAATGGCCGGGGCCGCCCCTCCGTGTCCCACAACATGCGGGCCAGCCGCGACAGCCTCCCCAGCGTGGGCAACATCCCCTGCGGCAACGACAGCCGGGACTGGAGCGCGCCTCGCGCCACCCACTCCGAGCCTCGCTCCTCGCACACGGGCGCCAGCACCCGCGTCACGAACTCCCAGAACGCGCCGTCCTGCTTGCGCAGGACCTCCAGGTCTCCCGGATCCACCTCCTGCGACGCGTCCGGCGTGAACGGGTAGCGATTCAGCAGCGGACGCAGGAACCGGCTCGAGGCGTCGTCCCACTGCCGCTCCAGCGTCCGCTCAATCTCGCGCTGTCCCAGCTCGCGCACCGCGAGGAACGGCTGGCGGAAGGGCTGCCGCAGCTCTCCGATGAGCCCCTGCTGATCCAACCACGCGTCCACCTTGCGCAGGTAGGACGTGTCGTCCTCCAGCATCATCGCGAAGGCCAGGCGCCCCAGCGGCGTCAGCAACTCCGGCAACCTCGCGGCGCCGCTGGCCGGCTGCGCGGTGCCGGTGGCCAGACCTCCGTTGAGCGACGCCGTCGCCTCCGCGGGCACCACGCCCGGACGGGGCACCGCGTTCAGCTCGTCCGACATCTGGGCCACGAGCGCCCGGTACGGGTTGAGCGCGGTGTAGTTGCCCGTCTCATCCGGCTTCATCACCGTGGCGATGGGCTTGAACGGCGCTACAGCATTGCGCAGCGACTCGTAGAAGGGCCCGTCCAGCGGCTCCAGCGCCACGCCCTGCGCCACGTCGCGCAGCATGTCCACCAGCTCCGAGGACGGCTGCGTGAGACGCGACAGCTCCTCCGCCAGGAGCGCCGGAATCACCGCCTGGAAGCGGTAGGTGGACACGCGCTGGAACAGCCGGTTGCGGTACTGGAACGCGAACTGGTTCACCTTGCGGCGCACGTGCTCCTGGCGCTGCGACACCTCCTCCACCGGGAGCCCCGCGCCCTTGATGCGCGTGGTGAACTCGTCCACCAGCGGGCGCAGCCGCGTGTCGAACTCCAGCCGGTCCGCCGCCAGGGTCGCGCCGCCCCGCGACGCCACCGCCTCCTCGCCCTCCACCACGCCGAAGGGCAGGCGCCCCGTCTTCTCGTGGTAGCGCAGCAGCGCCTGGTGCAAGAGCCGCGAGCCGTCCTTGGGGCGGAACTCGAAGGTGCTCTGGAGCACCGGCACCTGGAGCACCGCGGGGCCGTTGCCCGGCAGCCACAGGCCGTCGCGCACCAGCAGCTCCGCCACGGTCATCTTCTGCACCGCCTTCACGCCCAGGTACGCCTCTTCCTCCATGCGCAGCACGTTCGTCAGCGCGTCCCGGTGGTCGTTGATCCACGCCACCGTCTTGAGCGTGGAGGGGATGCCCCGGAAGCGGCTGGTGTCCACGCGCGCCTCGGAGGCGGCCAGGAGCTCCAACGCCCGCGGCAGGCTGCTGAAGCGCGCGCTGTCGTCCAGCAGCGCCTGGAGCCTGCGGCGCTCGTCCTGCATGGACTCCAGCTCCGCGTCCAGCCGCTCCAGCTCGCGCGGCTCCACGGCCCGGTTCGCCAGCAGGTCCTGTAGCCGCCGCAGGTGCGCCTGCCACGGCATCAGCTGCGCCTCCAGCGTGAGCGGCTCCGGGAAGGGCCAGCGCGCCCAGCTGGCCTCGGGCGTGTCCGGCGCGGACCACGGCGGGTTGCTCATGGTGACGTAGTCGGCCACCAGGGACTCGTTCAGCCCCACCGCCGTCACCCACGAGCGCCCTGCCTCCAGCGCCGCCACGTCGCCCGCGGGCTCGGCCGCGCCTCCCTCCGACACGAAGCTCCAGTTCGGGCGCGTCTTCAGGCTGGACAGCACCAGCTGCCCCAGCGGCTCCTCGCGCGAGCCGTGCAGCGTGGCCAGCAGGTAGACGACCTGCTCCGGACGGCACGTGTCCGGCTGGCGGTGGCACTTCTCCAGCGCGGGCCGGATGTGCGCCTCGCGGATGCCCCGGGCCAGGCGCTGGCGCAGGTCCTCTCGCGCGCCGGTGAAGCTGTAGCGCAAGAGCGGCCACGCGTTCATCGCGCTCCACAGCGAGTCCAGGGAGTGGCCCGCCGCGAGCACCGGCTCCTGCACCGCGGCCCCGGACACCGCCTGCCCCTGGTCGCGCATGCGCTGGACCATGTCCTCGAAGCGCTGCACGCGCGTGCGCGCCTGGCCCAGCCTCCAGGCGAAGTGCCCGTACGCGGCCAACAGCGGCAGCGCGAACGCCAGGCCCAGCAGCACCGCCCGGCGCAGGTGCGTGTGCAGGTAGCGGTCGTGGACCGCTCGCGCCGTGCTGGCCTCGGCGGACACGGAGAGGACGTCCGGGTCTCTTGCGTCCTTGTCCGCGGAGGACAGCGACACCGTGGCCAGCCGGGGCGCGTACGCCAGCGTCTGGCCCTCCATCAGCGCAGTCACGAAGCGCGACAGCGCCTCGAAGGGCGCGTGGCCTTCCGAATAGAAGCGCTCCAGCCGCTCGAAGGACTCCACCGGCAGCGCCGTCAGGCCCAGCGCCAGGTACTGCTCCTGCGCCTTGAGCAGCGAGCCCAGCCTGCCCTCCTGGCCGGGCGGGGGCAGGGGGAAGCGCAGCGGCACGTGGTGCGCGCGCAAGAGCTTCGCGAAGTCCGCGTAGCCCTCGCGCTCATCCAGGTGGGTGAGGCACACGCGCGTCTCGAACGCGCCCCCGCGCACCTCCGCCAATAGATTCAGCTTGCCCCGCATCAGCTGCGCCGCCCGGCGCACCTCGTCCGGGGGCGTGTCCTGAAGCCAGCGCGCGTCCAGCACCAGCACCGCCAGCGTCTGCTGGCCGCCGCCGAAGCTGTCCTTCCACAGCCGGCGCAGGGCCTCGCGCGCCTGGGGCGACTCGTCCTCCAACAGCTGCGGGGACACCTCCTGGGCGACGACGTCCGCGCCCAGGTACACCTGGAGCAGGGAGTCCGTGAGGAGGCTGGGCAGGAACTGCCGCGCCTGCCGCTTCCAGTCCAGGTCCAGCTCGATCAGCCGCGACTTGCCCGCGCCCGCGGGCCCCAGCACCACCACACCTGGCAGGTCCCGTACCGCCACGCGGTGGCGCAGGGGCAGCCCGGCCAGGAACTTCTCGCGCACCTTGCGCAGCCGGTTCTTCGCCAGGGGCTCCGGCGCGGCGCTCCCTCCGGCCGGCGCGCTCTTGCGCTTCGCGCGCCACACGAGGAACAGCGGAATGCCAATGGCCAGCAGCGCCACGAGGAGCAGCGCGTAGGGCTTCCACTTCGGCGGGATGAACGCGATCAGTTTCTTGATGACATCCATGGCTCAGCGCTCCCCCCAGCCCAGGACGTTCCCAGCCCGACCCGCGCGATGCAGGGCCTCCAGGACGTCCTCCAGCGTGTCCACCGTGCCCGCGAACGACGCTCTCGCCTTCTCCTGCTCCTCCGGCGACAACCGCGCGTCACCCGGCCCCGGCATCAGGCGGGCCAGCGTCTGTCCCAACTCGTCCAGCATGGGCTCCAGGCCGTGGCGCCCGACCCCCAGGCGTGCGGCGACGGTCTTGCGCACCTCCTGGAGCAGGGCGGGCGCCGCGTCGAGGGTGGCCGCGGGCGCGGGCGGAGCCGCTTGTGGCTTCACCGGGTCACCCACCAGAGCAGGCACTGCAGCCCCAGCACGCTCGCGGCGCTGGCCGCGTAGTAGCGGGCGGGGAAGGTGTAGAGCAGGGGCCCCAGGGACTCGCCGGCCGCGCTGGTGGCCGGCTGTGGCGGGGGCGTGACGATGCGCGCGGACAGCCGCTCCTGGTACTCGCGCAGCTTCGCCGTATGGCCCAGGTAGCGGCCTCCGAAGCCCGCGGTGATGCAGAAGTGGAGCATCTCGAAGAGCAGCGCGGGCGAGCCCGGCTGGTCCAGGCGTTGATCCGCCAGCGTGTAGAAGGCCTCGCCGCCGCCGTCCTCGCCGAAGAGGCGGTACTGCAAGAGCGGCCACAGCGGCTGCTCCGCGTCCGAGAGCCGCAGGAGGACGCGCTCGTCCACCAGGTACGTGAAGGGCTTGAGCGCGTCCTGCACCTCTTCATCACGGGCGTGGGCGCCCAGGCCCGCGCGCAGCCGCTCGATGACCTCCAGGAGCTCGTCGTGGAGACGGCGCAGGCCCTCGCGGCCCAGGAGCCCCGCCGCCGCGGCCGAGCCGGGCGCGGACTGCGGCAGCCACCCGTCCACCACGGACTGGGCCTGCCGGTACTGCGTGAAGACGACCTGCCAGTGCTCGAGCTTCATCCGCGCCCCCCGTCAACCCACGTTCACCATGCCGCCCTTGAGTTCCGCCACGCCGTCCGCCTTGAGCCCCAGCTTCGCCTTGGCGGTCACCGTCACCTGCGCTCCCTCCATGGCGATGTCCTTCTGGCCCTCCGCCTTGACGGAAGGGGCCTTCAGGGCCACCGCGCCGCTCTTGGCCTCCACCTGGATGTCGTCACCCTCCACGGTGAACTTCTTCGCCGCCTTCAGCGTCACGGCCTCGTCCGAGGAGAAGGTCGCGTCCTTGGCCGCCTTCTGCGTCAGCGCGTCCTTCGTGGTGACCGTGAAGGCCTTGGCGCTCTCCAGCGCGAACGTGTCGTCGCTCTTCCACGACGACGCCTTCGTGGACGTCACCTCGATGGTCTCCGCCTTCAGCACGAAGGACTTGCAGGTCACCGTGACGCTGTCCTGCTTCTGCACGATGGTGCTGGTGGCGCTGTCACCCTTCACCTCCAGGGTGATGGCCTCGCCGTCCATCTTCACCGTCTGGAGGATCTTCCCGTCCTTGTCCTCCGTGGTGAGGATGAGGCCCTTCTCCTTGTCCATGTCGATGATGCAGATGAGCTTGGGCATGCGCGCCGTTTCCCCCGTCGGTCCGCCGTCAGGCCCTGCGCCAGTAGAGGAGCACCTGCGCCCCTTCGAGCGCGGGCGTGGCGAAGAAGGTGAGCCCGTCCTCGCGCGTCGCGGACTGCCACTCCTCGCTCTGGGGCGTCAGCTGGTACCAGTCGATGTCCGCGTCGAAGGCGTGGGGGAACGACGGGAAGGCCACGTGCCGGTACGGGACGCCCTTCAAGGCCTGGCGCCGCACCGCCGGCAGCCGCAGGGGGCTGGCCAGCTTCACGCCCTCCATGGAGCGCGGCCGGTCGCGCTCCTGGCGGCGCACCAGCAGGTAGAAGTCATCCGGCGGCGGCGTCTCCCTGGGCAGCGGGGTGAGCTTGAAGTGGCCGTCCTGGAAGTCGAAGGCGCGGTAGGACATGGGGCTGGCCTGCGGGCGGAAGCCGCGCGTGAGCAGCTCCATCCACCGCGCGATCCCCGGGCCCGGCGCTTCGTGCTCGTACGCGGGCAGGTCGTCGTCCGGCTCCGCCTCCAGGTAGCAGCACGTCTCGAAGTACAGCCGCCGCAGCGCCTGCACCAGCGGGTACGGCGGCGGCTGAAGGCCGTGGCGCATGTCCTGGCGCAGCACCTGGAGGCTGCGCACCTCGCACAGCGCCCGCCGCGCGCTGGCCAGCCGGTCGCCCCGCACCAGGCCCTCCCGCAGCGACGTGCGCAGCTGCCCCTGCGCCTGCTGGAGCAGGCCGTCCAGCTGCTCGAACAGGGGCTCCAGGAACGGGTGGGGCCCCACGCTCAGGAGCGGCGGCAGGTGCGTGGCGGACAGCCGCCAGGGCCCGTCCGCGTTCCGGGTGAAGACGGCCAGCGACAGGCTGCTCACCGTGTCGTCCACCACCGGCTCCAGCGACAGGCACAGCCGCCGTCCCGCGCGCACCACGCTGGGGGCTTCACCGCCCGCGGGCGCCAGGTCCTCGCGGGGCTCCAGCACCCCCAAGAGGTGCAGATACACCGTCACCCGCGTGCGGCCCGTCTCCTCGAGTGACAGCGGCGTCACCTCCGCGTTGCCCGGCACCTCCAGCAGGTGGCCGCCCGGTAACACCGCGGTCAATTCCTCCAGCGCCACCGAGCCCTTGGCGAGCAATACATCGTTGAAACGCAGGCTGCTCACGCCCACCACCGGCAGGCCCGCGAAGCCCGCGTAGCGCCGGGCCTCCGTGGAGAGGGATTCCTCCTGGGCCCGGAAGTGTTCGGGCAGCAGGGTCTGCCCTTCCTGCCACAGGACTCGCGCGAGTGTGTCTGGGTTCATGACCAGGGGCGGCAGGAGCGGGTTTGCTGTCACGGGGACCGCCCGAGGCAAATACTTGCTTGGGCTGGGTGACAGTGTTTAGAAAAAGCTACCGGCCTGGAGCCAGCGGCGTCAAGTGAGCCTGGCTGATCCACCGTGTATGGTTTCATGCCCTGGAGGGCAGGGAATGCCACGGGTTGGGTCTTAATTGGCACCCCGGGTATCAATGTGCCCAACATGTCAGGTCATATGTTTGGGGTGTATTGCTTTTGTGTATTCGCATGGTTTATCAATTCCTGCACAAACTGCGGTTCAGTTCTTGGGGGTACTCATGGCCATCACCGACGAAATTCCCAGATCACGCATCACGCTGACCTACCGCACGCAGGTGAATGGCACCCGGGCGGACAAGGCGCTTCCGTTCCGGCTGCTGGTGATGGGGGATTTCTCCCGGGGCACGTCCAACGACCGCAAGAAGGACCTGGATCAGCGGGAGATCCGCAACCTGGATGGCAAGAACCTGAACCAGGTCATCCAGAACATGGGCATGACGCTGAACTTCAGCGTGCCCAACCGCGTGGACAAGAAGGACCCGGTGGATGGCTCGGCGCCGGCGCCGCTGCAGGTGAGCCTCAAGCTGGACTCGATGAAGTCCTTCAGCCCCATGGACGTGGCCCGCCAGGTGCCGAAGATCAACGCGCTGCTCACGCTGCGCAAGCTGCTGCTGGAGCTGCAGGGCAACCTGGACAACCGCAAGGAGTTCCGCCAGCTGGTGCGCCAGCTCGCGCAGAACCCGGAGGCCGTCCAGAAGCTGAAGACGGAGCTGGCCGCGTTCAAGTCCATGAGCCTGCCGAAGCTGGCCGCGACGAACCCGCAGCCGCCGACGACGTGATGCCGGGCAGAAGCCCCTTCCCACGACCTTCCTGAACGAGGCCTTTCTCCATGCCGACCCCTCCTGCGTCTTCCACCACCGCGACGACCGCCGTGGCCGATGTGCCCCTGGACCTTCCGCTGTTCCTCAACAGCGTGCGCCTGGGCTCCGTGCCCGCTGCGCGCGACGCCTCCGCCCAGACGGACCTGCTGGTCATCCCCGACGACGCCACCCCGGAGGAGCGCTTCGTCTCCAGCCTGGCGGCCATGGTCCACAACATGGACACGGACGAGGGCCGGTTCGACAAGCAGACGGTGCAGGAGCTGGTGGGCACCATCGACGCGCTGGTGTCGGATCAGCTCAATGCGGTGTTGCACGCGCCGGAGTTCCAGGAGGTGGAGGCGCAGTGGACGGCGCTCAACGACCTGGTGCGCAACACCAACTTCAAGGCCAACATCGAGCTGAGCCTGCTGGACGTCTCCAAGGAGGAGGCCTACAGCGACCTGGAGACGAACGCGGCGGACGTCGCCGGTTCGGAGTTCTTCAAGAAGCTGTACGTCGCTGAATACGACCAATACGGCGGCGCCCCCTACGGCGCGCTGGTGGGCCTGTTCGAGTTCGCCAACACGCCGCAGGACATGCTGTGGCTCAAGACGATGGGGAAGATCGCCGCGGCCAGCCACGCGCCGTTCGTGGCGTCCGTGTCCCCGCGCTTCTTCGGCTGCGACACCATGAAGGAGGTGTCCCAGCTGCGCGACGTGTCCAGCCTGCTGGATTCGCCCAAGTACTCCGCCTGGAACGCGCTGCGTGAGACGGACGAGGCCGCCTACGTGGGCCTCACGCTGCCGCGCTACATCGTCCGGCCGCCCTACAACCCGGAGACCTACCCGGCCCCCGGCATGAACTTCACGGAGGCGGTGAAGGGCGACAAGGAGGAGGAGTACCTCTGGGGCAACGCGGCGATGCTGTTCGCGCGCAACCTGGTGCGCTCGTTCGCGGGAAGCGGCTGGTGCCAGCACATCCGCGGCCCCAAGGGCGGCGGCCTGGTGGCGGGCCTGCCCGTGCACCTGACGCACCTGCGCGGCGAGGAGGAGATGAAGCTGCCCGTGGAGATGTCCATCCCGGACTTCCGCGAGCTGGAGCTGGCCAACGGCGGCTTCATCCCGCTCATCCACAAGAAGGGGAGCGCGGAGGCCGTCTTCTTCAGCGTCCAGTCCCTCAAGAAGGCCAATGTCTTCGAGGACGCGAAGGACTCGGAGAACTCGCAGCTGGTGACGAACCTGGCGTACACGTACTCCATCAGCCGCATCGCGCACTACGTGAAGGCCATCATGCGCGAGAACATCGGCAGCACGGCCAACGCGCAGTACATGCAGCAGCAGCTGGACCGGTGGATCTCCCGGTACGTCACCACGCTGGTGAACCCGGATGACCTGACGCTGCGCTACTACCCCTTCAAGGCCTACAACCTCTCCGTGGCGGAAGTGCCCGGCAAGGTGGGCTGGTACCACTGCAACCTCTCCGTCCTCCCGCACATCCAGTTCGAAGGCATGAACGTGGACCTCCGCGTGGATGCGCGGCTCGGCTGACAAACCCCGCAGCAAAATGGAGGACCGAAACCATGGGTGATGGACCGCTTGGCATTTCGTGTGACTGGCAGCAGACCATCCAGCAGCGCCCCCAGAAGAACGTCCCGGTGGGCTACCTGCTGGACATCAAGGGGCTGGGCAAGGACGACGGCTCCTTTCCCAAGAGCAACGGCCTCTTCTACACGCCGTTCGACGGTGAGGCGACCTTCAGCGAGGTGAAGATCGAGAAGGTCGGCGCGAAGAACGCCGTGCGCTGTGTGGGCTTGATTACGCAGCTCCAGTGGGAGGGCGGCAAGCTGGACCCCATTGACTTCACCGTGCTCATCAGCCCGGAGAACAAGCCGGACTTCACGGGCATCACCAACACCGAGCTCAAGAAGCTGGTGTTCTGGGTGTGCGAGTGGGACAGCGCCGCGGGCAAGTGGTTCGAGAAGTGCTACCCCCTGGGCGACGAGTCGGGGGGTGAGGCCAACATGCTCAAGGGCCGCATCAACCAGAAGGGCAACGAGGTGATGCTGCACGTCGGTGAGCCGGAGAACGTGGGCGTCACGGACGTGAAGTTCTGCCAGATGACCTTCCAGGTCATCCCGGACAAGCTGAACCTCTGCAACATCCACTACAGCCACAACTCCGAAGCCAAGGACGTCTACAGCTGGGGCTACAAGGAAGGCGGCCAGTAGTCGCCAGGTGAAGGGACGGGGAGGGCGACACGCCGCTCCCCGTTCTGCTTTTTCAGCTCACTTGTCACTGCCCCACTTGGTGACCCGGCGCTCCTGGGAGTTGGTGGCGAACTCCAGGGTGGTGCTCTTCTTCGGAGCGGGCACCACCCGGAAGTCGAAGCGGTGGAAGCGGATGTCCAGGTCGGTGGCCAGCGTGGTGGGCTGGTTGTCCAGGAACACCTTCGGGCGGCCCTTCTCGGTGTCCATCAGCGCCTCGGCGGTGGCGGGGCTCTTGAGCTTCGCGGCCTCGAACCAGGTATCACCCGCTTCATCGAAGTCGATGATGGCCCACGCCAGCTTCAGCCGCAGGTTGTCCAGGGGCTTGGCGAAGTGGTTGAGCACGTTGGCCGCGGTGGCGCGCCCCACGTACACGCTGAAGTCCAGGGGACCGGAAGCGCCATTCATGGACAGCCGTCCAATCAGGCCAATGCATTGCGCCGTGGGCCCGAAGTCGCCCACGGTGGGGGAGGCCAGGGTGAGCTCCTTGGTCAGGTTCAATCCCCCGCAGCCATTCCATTCGAGCAGATAGCCCAGCGCGCCACGGAAGCCGGGCCGGTATTGAAACCCGGTCTGCCAATTGCATTCGAGTTCGAGCAAGTCGGGTTTCGCGATGGCCATGGGTGTCTGTCCTTGTGAATGAAAGACATGTAACATGAAGTGGAAAGACAGACCATGAGAGACCTGAGCCTGTGCCTGCGCCCCGTGGAGGGCGGATCGCTGGAGCGCCTGGAGTCGCATGACGCGCGCTTCCTCACGGTGGCGGACCTGGTGCAGCGGGAGTCCTACGCGGAGGCCGCGGACGCCATCGAGGCCCTGGACGGTGAAGGGGTCTACGAGGTCCGGCTGTCGGCCTACTACCTCTTCGCGGCGCTGCGCGAGGACGGGCTCGTGCGCCTGCCGGAGGTGCTGGAGGTGCTGGTCGCGCTCGCGCGCGCTGCGGCGGAGGAGGCCGCGCGGGGAGAGGGCAAGGACAAGTCCAAGCCCGCGGTGTTGCTCAACAAGGCGCTGACGTGGCTGTTCCAGACGCTGCTGAGCGCGCTGAAGTATCACCACGGCAAGAAGGACGCGGGCTGGGAGGCGTGGACCCAGGGCTTCACGGACGGCAAGCGCAAGGACGCCCTGCGCGGCATCCAGACCTTGCAGGGCGCGCTGGAGGGCTCCGCGTTCCGCAACGGGTCCCAGGGGCTGGCGGGGTTGGGGCAGTGGCTGAAGGAGACGCAGGAGCGCGCGGCCGCTCCCGCGCCGGCCCCGGAGCCCGCGAAGCCGGCCGCTCCCGCGAAGGGCCGGGCCGCGAAGGCCGCCGCGCCGCCTCCGTCGTTCCCCCGCACGACGGGGCCGCTGCAGCTGCGCGGGTCGGCGCACCTGTTGGAGCTGTGCGACAAGCTCAAGGCCTTCGAGGTGCTGGTGGAGCGCGGGGACTTCCAGAAGGCCGCGCTGGTGAGCGACGACGTGCTCCGGACGCTGGAGGACTTCGACCCGCGGCGCTACCTGCCAGAGCTGTTCTCGTCGTTCGGCGCGCTGCTCAACCGCCACGTGGGGGACATCCAGGAGCATTGGGAGCGCAAGGACTCCATGGAGTGGCGCACGCTGTCGCAGTTCTACCAGGTGGACCTGGGCGCCTTCGTGGGGCCGGGCGAGTGAGGCGGCCCCGCTCATGAACGGCGCCTCGCCGCTGCTGTCCCCGCTGGAGCGGCGCATCCGCGCCCGCGCGAAGGACTTCGACCTGGGGCCGCTCTTGCGGCTCTTGGAGACGCAGGGCTATGGCCGGGACCGGGTGCTCTTCGAAAGCAACCCGGAGCCGGTGGCGTCCGTGTCGCTGGTGGAGGCGGTGACGTTCCACGTCTCGCCGGTGCGCCGGGTGGTGGTGACGCTCAACCTGGGCCTTTTGGCCACGCCGGGCCTGTTGCCCAGCTACTTCCTCCAGGTGGCGGAGCAGCTGCCGGAGCCGGAGCCATTCCTCGACTTCATCCGCTTCTTCGACCACCGGCTGCTGCTGGCGCTGGTGAACGCGCTGCACCCCGAACGGGACGCGAACCTGGTGGGGGACTGGGAGCGCACGAAGGGCTTCTACCTGCGCATGGTGGGCGTGGATTCGCAGGCCACGCTCCAGTGGCTGTTCCAGCAGGTGTTCCCGGAGCTGCGCGTGACGTGCGTCCGCCGCTCCTTCCGCACGCGCTTCTCTGGCATGCGGCCCGCGCACGGGCCCACGCCGTTGGATGGCACGGGCTTCCTGGGCCAGGCGTACGCGGCGGACATCGGCGGCTTCCAGGTGGAGGTGTTCGCGGACGAGGAGGCGGACATGCGCGGACGGGACTGGCCCGCGCGGGTGCGCCACCGCTTCCACCGGCACATCCTGCCGCTGCTCGTCCCCGCGCGGATGCAGCTGGAGGTGGTGCTGACGGTGCTCGCGCACGGGCGGACCGTGAAGCTGGGGCCCCGGGGGCAGCTGGGCTACGAGCGGCTGCCGGGCGCGGAGGGCAAGCCGCTGCGGCAGCTCATCTTCCTGGGCGACACGGCCGTGCCGGTGGCCGCGCCTCCTCGGGCCGAAGGCGACCGGCAGGGCATGAGCATGGGCGCGCCGAAGGCAGCCGGACGCTAGGAGGGGAGGGGACCGTGGGCTTTCTGCACCGGAAGTTCCTGGGGGTGGTGGAGACGCCTCGTGAGGCCGTGCTCCGCAACCTGGGCCACCTGCTCCAGGCCAAGCGGGGCGCGGCCTCCGTGCTGCCCGGCTTCGGGCTGACGGAGACGGGGTTCCGCTCGGACGCGGAGCGGCTGGCGGGCCTGGGCGCGGAGATCCGCGAGACGCTGTCGCGCTACGAGCCTCGCGTGGAGGTGGTGGCCATCGACGAGGTGCCCGCGGCGGCGGGCGGCGCGCCTGGCCTGGTGGTGCGCCTGCGCTTGCGTGACTCTCACGAGCCCATGGATTTGCTCCTGGACCCGGGCTCGCGCCGCCTGCGTGAACGGCCCCCGGAAGAGGCAGCTGGGGAGGACGACCCATGAAGTTCACCGAACAGCTGAAGGTGACGCTGGAGCTCAAGGCCGGCGATGAGGCCTTCACGCTGCCCGCGGGCAGCATCAAGCGCCTGTCGGTGAAGGCGCGCTCCTACGGCTTCGAAGCGCGAATCGAGTGGTGGGTGCTCTGCAAGGAGAGCGGCGACGAGGACACGCTCTTCACCCCCTTCACCGACACCAAGCCCCTGACGGCGACGCTGACCGTGGACCGCCGCTACGGCGCGCAGGCGGAGGGGCGCGAGGGCGCGGAGGCCCTGCCGCTGAAGCTCATCGGGCGGGTGGAGGAGCGCCACGTCCGCGAGCGCTCGCTGGCGAACGTGAAGGACGCGCCGGTGATGCAGCGGCGCTACCGCATCCGCCTGGTGGACCCCGCCGCGATGCTGTGGCGCCGCCACTTCCCCAGCGGCGTGTGGGTGGATGAGACGCTGCAAGCCGTCATCCAGGCGAACACGCCTGGGGGGCTGGACGTGGCCTACGCATGGGAGGCCGCGGGGACGAAGCACGGCCTGCACGCGCTGGGGCTGGGCGCGGATGACGACGCCGGCGCCAGCTTCCTGGACTTCCTGCACTGGGTGCAGGCGCGCATGCACGCGGGCATGTTCCTGGACTACGCGGAAGGGAAGTACACGCTCGCGGACGCGAAGCCCGAAGGCGGCGAGGCGCTGGTGCTCACCCGCGACGAGGTGAAGCAGGTGGACCTGCGCTACCCGGAGCCCCGGCGGGACGCGCTGTCGGTGCTCAACAGCTACGTGGACGCCGGCACGAAGCGCAAGGCGGTGGAGAACGCGGACGCCATCGCGGGCGTCCTCACCGAGTGCCTGGTCACCTCCACGCTGGAGGGCACGCTCACGGACCGGGTGACGCTGGAGACGAAGTGCCAGCAGCCGGAGGGCCCGGAGCTGCGGCTGTCCTTCGCGAGCTACCCCCGCGCGTCGCTGGTGCTCAACGGCCTCTACACGCTGGGGGACTTCAGCACGCAGGCCGCGACGCACGGCAAGCAGTACCGGCTCCACACGCTGGAGCTGGACGCGCGCGCCGTGGAGGAGGACGCCGCGCACGACCCGGACAGCACGTCCAACGACTACCAGCTGTCGCTGAAGGCCACGCTGGAGGAGGCGGCGGACCCCACCTTCCGGCGCCCGCGCTTCCGGCCGCCGCGCTGGCCCTTCCTCGCGGAGGGGCGCGTGGTCAGTGAAGAGGGCGGGGAGCCGGAGCGCACGTATCAGATCCGCCAGGACGACGAGACGTCGGTGGAGTCGTACCGGGTGAAGCTGCCCCTGTGGGACAAGGAGGTGCGCGTCCCGTATGAGCCGCACCAGCAGCCCGGGCACTTCTACTTCCCCGCGGACAAGGGGACGCGCGTGCTGGTGTCGCTGGGCTACCAGCACGCGCGCATGGACCGCTTCCTGGAGTGGCGCCCCGGCGCCCGGCTCCCCAAGGAGTCGCAGGGCAACCACCTGCTGCTGGGCAAGACGGACAAGAGCGAGACGTCCATCCAGCACCTGTATCAGGACTCGAAGCCCATGCTGCGCATCCAGCGGACCCTGGAGAAGGACACCCAGCTCATCGAAGTCACCGAGGGCCGGATGTTCCTGCGCGTCCAGGAGGGGGAGTAGGCCATGCGGATGGATGAAGCGCTCTACGCGTCGTTCCTGGAGGAGCTCCAGGCGCTGGAGAAGTTCCGCCTGGGCTACACGGCCCTGCACCCCTCAGCGCCGCTGGATGGCGAGGACGCGGACGTGCGGCGGCTCACGGAGGCCATGGCCCTGTTCACCGCGCGCACGCGCCGGGCGGGGCAGCGCGCGCTGGAGCGGAGCACGCTGCGGCTGTTCCAGCAGCACTTCGCCTACCTGCTCAACCCCATCCCCGCCATGGCCATGTTCCGCGCGGAGCCGGACGCGCGCTTCGTGGACGCCGCGGAGCTGCCCCGGGGCACGCCCTTCCTCCTCAACCCGGGCCTGGGCGGCGGTCCCACGGGGCCGCTCTCCCTGCGCACGCTGGCCCCGCTGCGGCTGTTGCCCGTGCGGCTCACCCAGGCGCGGCTGGAGCGACAGGGCGAGGACGGCGCGCTCCTGCGGCTCGTCTTCGAGGGCGGCTTCCCGCGCAACGACTCACCGGGCGACGTGCGGCTGCACATCAACCACCTCAACGACTTCCGGGCGTCCCTGGCGGTGTTCTTCCAGCTGAAGAGCGCCGTGCGCTCCGCCACCGTGAGCTTCGACGACGAGGCGATGGAGCACGAGGTGAAGCCCTTCGAAGCGCACTCGGGCCCGGTGCGCTTCGGCGCGCCCCGGCCGGTGCCAGCGGAGGGCGAGGCGTCAGAGCACCCGCTGCAGCGGCTGCGACAGCTGTTGCACTTCCCGCAGCAGGAGCTGTTCCTGGAGGCCCGCATCCCGCCGGCCCCCCGCAACTGGCAGGGCTTCACCCTGACCCTGCGCCTGGCGGGCCGCTGGCCGTCGGAGCTGGTGGTGGGGCCGGACTCGTTCGTGGCGCACGCGGTGCCGGTGGTGAACCTGCAGCGCGCCATGGCGGCGCCCGTGGAGCACGACGGCACGAAGGAGCGGCACGCGGTGCAGCACCCGGACTCCTCCATGGGCTTCCGGCTGAACGCGGCCACGGGCGTGTACCAGCTGAGCCCCAAGGGCATGGTGCCCCTGCGCCCTGGCGCCATCTCCGGAGGCGCGGAGACGTACGAGCTGGAGCACGAAGGCCAGGGCCTGGCGCGCACGTCGTGGCTGGCGCTGGACATGCCGGACGCGTTCCTCAAGCCGGTGCGGCTGGGCGTGGACGGCCTGTGGCACCAGCCGCTGCCGCCGCGCTTCGATGCGCGGGGCTACCGGCCGGTGCTGGCGGACCGCTTCCTGGAAGGCGTGCCGTGGAGCCTGGTGGGCGCGGTGGCGCCCGGCGGGGACAACCCGGTGGAGCACGGGCAGCAGGCCCTGTTGCAGCTGCTGGCGCTGCGCACGCAGCGGTTCCTGGGGCGCGAGGACCTGCTGTTCCTCCTGGAGGTGCTGGGCGTGCGGACGCAGCGGCACTTCCGGGAGCTCTTGCCGTCGCTCACGGAGGTGTCCGTGAAGTCCAAGCCCTTCGCCCGGAGCGCCGCGGGCTTCAAGTACGTGTACCAGCTGGGCTTCGGGCCCATGGACGCGTCGCTGCTGCCGCTGGTGGACCTGTTATGCGGCCGGCTGGTGGAGCTGTTCGCCGTCTGGAGCGCGGAGGACGTGGTGGAGCTGGAGGTGCGCCTGCCCCAGCGCGAGGCGCCCCTGCGCTACGTGCCCCTGCCGTGACTCACTTCACCTGCATCTTCGTCTGGCCGGGCACGTTGATCTTGATCATCCCGCCATAGGCGCAGGTGCACATGGACTTGTCGGTGAGCGCGGGCTTGCCCTTGATCAGCACCGTGGGCGAGCCCGGCGTCCAGGGCGCGGGGAGCATGGGCATGCACGGCATGGGCGTGAGGACGCCCATCGCGGCGGCGGTGGCGGCGGCCACGGTGGGGTTGGCCATGGACTGGCACATGCCGAAGGGCGGCACGTTCATGCCCGGGATGTTGTCCATGATGGTGGCCGCGGGCGCGGTGGCGTTCACCATGTTGGCGGGCGGCACCGACAGGGTGGAGGGCGCCAGACCGAAGCTGCACTGGAGCATGGCTCCGGACACGACCTGGATTCCCATCAGCGTGACTCCACCCGGGCGCGCAGCGACGTGAGCGCCTGGAACAAGGGGTCCCCCGCCTTCAGCTTCAGGGAACCCGTGAGGTACTGCGAACGGCACCACTCTTCATCCACCGGCCCGTCCTGCTGGCCGTCCAGGCGCCGGGCGTGGAGCGCGAAGCGCTCGATGCGGTCCGGCAGCGCGTCCGCGCCCAGGGCCTGTTCGATGCGGCGGCGCACGTCCGTCTCGCTGACCTCCACGCCGGGGGGCAAATCTCCGGTGAAGACGAGCAGGACGCTGCGATACGCGCCCGCCATGCCGCTCACCGGCACGGCCAGCCCCACCGCGTCCAGCCGGGGGCCGGGGGGCTCGCGCAGCACGTCCGCGGCCTCCGCGAAGAGGAACACCCGGCCCTCGCGCCGGGGCTCGCGCCCGCCGAAGTGGTGGTACTGGCCGCGCACCCGCGTCAGGACGACGTGCGCGGGCGGCCGTCCGGCGTCGGGCAGCGGGGTGAAGAGCCCCGTGTCTCCCGGGGCGTCCTGCCCGCTGTCGGTGAAGTCGCGCAGCGCCCAGGCGCGCCCGGGCGCCGGGGCGATGTCCGTGTGCACGTCCGCCGCCACGCGCCGGTGCGAGCACAGCACCGCGCCTCCCCACGCCGGGTCCACGCACACGTTGCCGCCGGGCACGCTGGCCAGCCCGCAGGCCTTGAGCGCGTCGCGCCAGGCGTGGAAGTCGAAGGGCGCCTGCGGATCCCTGAACCACAGGCCCACGTTCTTGAGCGGAAGGCGCGCGCGCGCCACCAGGTCGCGCACGGCGGGCGTGAGGCCCAGGGCGCGCACCGGGTGTTCGGTGAGCAGCGCGGGAGAGACGTCCAGGTCCGCGGGCTCCACGTGCAGGTACGTCGCGCCGCGCAGGAGCGTGGTGAAGTACAGCGCCGGCAGGTGCTGGAGCGGGTGGAAGCCCGGAGCGGCCAGGTGGTCTCCCGGGTTCAGGCCGAACGTCAAGAGCCCGTCCACCAGCGCGCTCCGCCACGCGTCCCCGGCGGTGAGCGGCACGGGCACGTCGCTGGGGTTGGCCAGCGGAGAGAAGAGCAGGCCCACCGGCTCGGCAGGCTTGTATGTGTATGACGCGAGCGCGGGCGGCACCTGCGTCTGCAGCGGCAGGAGCCGCGCGGCGTGCTTGCCCAACAGCGGCGCCTGGTGCGGCTCGGCGGCGATGTGCTGGGGCGCGAGCGCGTCCAGCCGGCGCGCCACGAAGGCGCGGGCTCCGGGCGGCAGCAGGCTCACGCACGCGCCCAGGCCCAGCGCGGCGCACAGCGACACCATCAGCTCCGGGCCCGGCGGCAGCATCAGGCACAGCTTCGCGCCCGGCTTCACGCCCAACCCCGCCCAGGCGGTGGCCCGCCGCGTGGCCTGGTCCTGGAGCTGGCGGTAGCTCAGCGTGCGCCAGCCCTGCGTCCGCGAGTACGCGCGCAGCGCGATGCGGTCCGTGGTGGCGTGGCGGGCCACCAGGTCGTGGAAGAAGTCGTGGTGCTGACCGGTGCGGCTCTTGAACGGCGTGCTCCGGCCGGCGTGGACGGGAGCCATCGCGGCGGCGAAGCCGTCCGGATCCTCCCAGCTTCGAGCGAGCCACGCGGGCACGCTGTCCGGAGGCGGCTGGGTGCCGTCGAACGCGGCGAGCACGATGCGCGGCTCGAAGGTCATGGCGAGGACTGGGGCGCGGGTTCAGGGGGGAGCAGCTCGCGGGTGGGCACCGGCTCCACGCTCGAGTCCGGGACGTACTCCGGCCGCGTCCTGAACTCCTCCAGGCGCAGCTGGGGCACCGGCTCCGGGAGCACCTCCATCCGGGGAGGAGGCTCCTGGCGGAACGACACGCCCAGGAGCACCCGGGCGATGGGCGTGCCCGGCGTGCGTCCCAGGCCCGGCCCGGCGAGCGCGTGCAGCTCCAGGCCCTCCGACAGCGGGATGCGCCCGCCGCCGAGCACCTCCACCGCGGGCTGATCCATGTCCGCCGCGAAGGCGGCCTTCACCGCCAGCTCGCCGCGCAGGCCCTGTCCGGTCGTCGTCACCCCGGCGCCCAGGCGGACCTCCAGCGTCTGGCCGGAGGCGCCCGGCGCGGAGAGCGGGTTGCGCGAGCGCAGGAGCACGCCGGCCTCCAGCGCGGGCTTGAGGAACGCCACCTGCGTGCCCATGGCGGCCAGGGCGCGCACGCGAATTCCCGAGTCCCGGCCCAGCACTGCCGCGCTGCCGATGGGCAGGCCCACGCCCAGGTCCATGGCGAGGTCCACGGGGTGCTCGTCACGGCGGGACAACAGCCCCAGGCGCGCCTGTATCTCCGGGGTGCCCAGCCCCTGCGAGGCCAGCGGCGTCAGGCCCAGGGGCGCGGGATCATCCCCCTGCTGCCACAACACCACGGGCACCTGCGCGCCCACCTCCAGCCACGGCAGCACCCCGTAGCTGCCCGCCAGGACGGAGGACGCGCGGTTGCGCACGGCCTCCAGGCGGCGCTCGCCGTTGAGGAGCACGAGCGGCAGCTGCTGATACTGGCCCACCAGCCCCAGGCTCATGCCGCCGGGCACCATCAGCTCGCCGTTGCGCATCACCGCGGTCCCGCGGCCGGGGTTCATCTCCAGATGTTCCAATTCAAAGCCGGGCAGGGCGGATTGGGCCCAGGCGGGCAGGGCGCTCAACAGGACCGCGGCGGCGGCGCCGTGCACGGACAGGAATTTGGACATGGGCATGTTGGCGCTCGGGCCCGCTTCCGGCGGGAGGCGCTCCCCCGTCGGACATCATACCCAGACAGCGATGCGAAACATAGCCGTGCCGGCGGAATGAGCAGGGAATGGGGTCCGCGCGGCCCTGATGCATGGGGTTGGCGACCTGCTCGGTCCTGGTGTTCCGTTTCAGGGGGACGGCAGCTCCACGATGAAGGTCGCACCGTGGCCGGGCTGGCTCAACACGCGCAGGGTGCCGTGGTGGGCTTCGACAATCTGTCTGGTGATGAAGAGGCCCAATCCCAGACCGCCGTAATGCCGTGTCGACACGGCGCGGGTGAATTTCTCGAAGATGGCCTGGAGGCTCCCCGGCGCGATGCCGATGCCTTCATCCCTCACGCTCAGCCGCGCCCGGCCGCGGGCCTGTTCCACGCGAATCGTCACCGGGTGGCCCGAGCCGTACTTCAGCGCGTTGGACAAAAGGCTGCTCGCCACCTGTTCCAGCCGGTGGCGGTCCCAGCGGCCCATGACACCCGGTGTCGCGTGGACGATGAGCTCACAGCCCGCCTTCGCCGCCTGGGCCTGGAAGCGCTCCACCGTGTCGCGCACCACGTCCGTCAGGTCCACGTCCTCCAGCCGCAGCGGCGCGGAGGGGCCCGTGAGCTGGGTCACCTCCAGCAGGTCGTTGATGAGCGTGGTCATCTTCCGGATCTGCCCGGAGATGGTCTCCGCCGTCTTCACCACGCGCTCCCGCAGTGACTCCAGCGTCTGTTCTGTCTGGGCGTCCTTGACCAGGGATTGGAGCTTGAGCTGTAGCGGCGTCAGCGGGGTCTTCAATTCATGCGACGCCACCGTCAGGAATTCGTCCCGGAGCGACACGGCGTGCTGGAGCTGGGCCTGGGTCTTTCTCAGCTCGGTGACGTCCTGGAGCGCCAGGAGGACCGCCTCGGGATGGCCGTGCTGGGCGGGGAGGGTGCCCGCCTCCACCAGCAGGGAGTAATGCCCCGTGGGCGTGTGCCAGACGACGGGCTCCCCGTGCACGGGCTTGCCCCGCACCGCGCGGATGCCGGGGATCTCCTCCATGGTCAGCTCCCGGCCCGCTTCGTCCGTGAAGCGGTGCGCGCCGCCCGTGTAGCTCTCCTCCCGCAGGCCCCCGGGGAAATCGCCGCCGGCCATCTGCCGGGCCGCCTGGTTCACGAAGATGATGCGGCCGGTCACGGGCTCCACCAGGATGATGGCCACCGGCGTCCGGTCCAGCATCGCCTCCAGCCACTGCTGCTGGTTCCTCAGGGACGCGGCGGACTCCTCCAGCTTCTTCCGGGCCTCCACGCGATCCGTCACGTCCACGGCGAACGACAGCACGGAGTCCACCTGGCCCCGCACGTCGCGCAGCGGCTGGTACGCCACGTCGAATTGACGATTCGACTGGACCCCGTCGCCCTGGAAGTCGGCGGTGACCGGGACCTCTTCTTCGATGAAGGCCTCTCCCTGGCGATAGGCCTTGTCCAGGAGCCGTGAGTACTCCGCCGCCCGTTCGCTCACGGCATCCTTGATGGAGGTGCCCAGCAGGTCCGCGCCTCCTGACAGCACCTTGTAGAGGGGGTTCACCAGCGTGAAGACCTGCCGCTCGCCGGAGAGGATGGCGATGGACGCCGGGGCGCTCGTCAGTACGGAGCGCAGCCTCGCGCGCTCGTTCTCCGCCCGGGCCTCCGCCTGCTTGCGCTCGGTGATGTCCTCCGCCGTGGACACCCACTCCTGGATGACGCCCTTCTCCCCGAACACGGGCACTGCCCGGCCCACGACATCCCGGTAGCCTCCCGCGTGGAAGCGCAGGCGGAACTCGCCCCGGTAGGACGTCTTCGTGCGCAGGGACTCCACCCAGCCGCGCACCACGCGCTTGCGGTCGTCCGGATGGATGGCGGTGAGCCAGCCCAGCCCCAGGTGCTCCGCGTGCGTCTGGCCCGTGAAGGCCAGCCAGCGCGGCGCGGGATCCACCACTTCGCCCCGGGCGTTGGTGGACCACACCGGCTGCGCCATGGCCTCCACCAGGGAGCGGTAGCGCTGCTCGCTGGCCTGGAGCGCGTCGTGGGCCCTGCGCTGTTCGGTGACCTCCGACACGATGACGCCGATGCCCAGCAGCACCCCGGCGTTGGTGCGCACCGGGTAGTAGCTGACGAGGAAGTGGCGCTCCGCACCCAGCTCTTTCGAGGTGGCGCCCGCCACCTCCACCGTCTGCGCGCTGCCTCCCTCCAGGATGCGCTGATACTGGGGACGGAGGGTGGGCCACATCTCCGGGACGATGTCCTGGACCTTGCGGCCCAGGTGCGCGGTGCGCGGCAGGCCATTCATGGCGGCGAGCGCGTCGTTCACCTGGACGAAGCGCTGCTCCATGTCCACCACCGCGAGGCCCACCGGCGTGCTCGCCACCAGCGTCTCGAGGAGCAGCCGGGAATGCGCGTCGGAGAGGGTCTCGATGGTCTCCGGGTCGAAGCTTGCGCTGGGGCTGTCCACGCACGCCTCCTTTGACCCCGGCCCTTCCCGGCGAGCTTGGAGGCAGGGCCCCGTGACGCCGCTTCCCACCATGGGAGTGGCCTGAACTGGAGGGTGTGCATCCTCGACCCCGGTGGGCAACGCGCGCCGGCCTGGAGGCGCGGCTGCCGCCTGGCCGGCACCCAATGACAGACAGTCAGGGGGCCGGGCCCTGCCCTCCCCGCGCGTGCCGTCCCGCCGGGTCAGGCACGCGGAGGACCGGGCCCATCCCCGTCAGCTGGCTTGGATTGCCAGGGCCAGCGCCTGTCGATCTCCACCTCCAGTGTGAAGCTGAGGAAGGTCCGGATGAGGACGATGAGGCCCAGGACGATCACCTGCCGCAGCGTGGGCGCCCCCGCGACCGTGCGGATGATGTCCGCCGCCACGAGCAGCTCCAGTCCCAGCAGGATGGCGCGGCCCAGGTAGTGGCGAAGCTGGCGGTATGCCTCCGCCCGCCGTGACCCCCGTACGTCCCGGAGGACGAGCCCCACGGACACCACCGTGCCCACCACCATCACACCCACGCCCGAGGCGTCGAACAATTGGGCGGCCAGGGCCACCAGCTCCTCGAATCGCATGCGCCGCTCCCCCTCCGGCAAAGGTGGTTTGCGACGCAGCGGACAACCACCACGATCCACCCTCCCCTCGGGGTGGGAGGCCCGTCAGAATAGACACACAAAACATCAAATCAATACATGCGTGCAGTGTTGACGCCGGCCGGGGTCCTGATTCATTGTCGCCGCCCTTCGCGTGTCACAGCGGGAGAGGGCGTTTCTGCGGGGTGCCGGGGGGTGCCGTGACGCAGCAGTTTGAAGCCAGACATGATGTTGCCCTGGGGGGTCGCTTCGCGTGATTCGCGAGATCCTCAGCGGACTGCTATGGCAGGGCCGGGTGGCCTTGCGCAGCGGCGACGCGCGCGTCTTCGCCGCGCATGGCTACGTGGATGAAGGCTACCGGCCTTCGCGTGTGCCATTCCTCTCCGTCGTCGGTCCGCTGGGCCTGTTCCCCGAACCCGAGCGTGAGAACGGCCGCACGGGCGTCGCCACCTTCCGCGTGCCGGGCCACCTCGTCGGCAGGCCTCGTGCTTCCGGGGACAGCGTGCCCCCCAATGGCTCGCTCAGGCTGCGCCTGGATGGCCGCGCCACCGTCACCCTCACGGGCCTGCCGGGCGGCTCGTTCGCCGATACCGCGACGGGTCCCGCGCTCGCCGCCGCCATCAACGCGCGGCTGGCGGACGCGCTCACCGGTGGACTCTTCCAGGAGCCCACGGGCGTGCCGCTCACGGACCCGTTGCTGCTGGAGGCGCTCGCCGCCGTCATCGCTCGCTGGGACGTGGAGGGGGGCCGGCTCGCGCTCAGCTCCGACGAGGGCATCCCCTCCATGGAGTTCCGCTCCAGCGTGGAGGTGCTGCCCGTCACCGGCGGCGTCGAAGGAGCCCTGGGCCTGGAGCCTCCGGAGCGTTCCCAAGAGGGCCGGGTGTTCCTCAGCAAGATCCGCGCGCCCAAGGCCATGGCCATCGACGTGCAGGTGGACCTGTGGGCGGGCTCTCAGGTGGACCTGGCGTGCATCATGGACACGGTGGCGCTCGCCATCCCCACGCGCGGGCAGATGGTGCTGCGCCCGTCGCTCTTGGCCGAGGACGTGCCAGAAGGCGCCACGACGGTCCGCCTGCTGACGCGCGGTGAGCCCACCACGGTCCTGTCCCTGGTGCACCTGGAGGCCAGCGACCAGAACCTGGAGCGCGCGCGCGGCGGACGCGTGGACCTGACGCCCGGCGCGTCCTTCCTGCCCGGCACCGACGGCCTGCGCCTGTCCGGCGCCGGCACCGCCTCCGTCCTCGTCCATCCCATGCCCGCCGTGCCCGACCCCTTCCACGCCGACAATCCGGCCCCGGACGGGCTGTCGCTGTCGCTGGGGCTGCGCGTCGCCGCTGGCGCCGTGGAAGCGCAGACGCTGCCGGTGGCCGTGCTGATGGCGCAGGGGCAGCCGGTGCTGCGGCTCATCGTCCGCTACGAGCAGGCGGGCACCCGGCTCATGGGCGAGCTGGTGGCCACCGCGACGCTGGCGCAGGCCACCGGGACGCAGGTCGCGGAGACGCGCTGGCGGCTTCCGGTGGAGCAGCTGGAGGCCGGCGTGGCGCTGCACGCGCGGCTGGAGGCGGGGGAGGGCGTGGTGTGGCTGTCGGCGGACGGAGTGCCGCAGCCGCTCCAGGACGCGGAGGCCACGCCCGCGCCGCCCATCGCCGCGCCGGGCGTCACCGTCGCCGCGAGCGACATGGTGCTCACGCTGGGGGCGCAGGCGGGCACGCCGCTGGACTTCACGGTGGACCACGTGCACCTGGTGGCGGAGCCGGTGGGGCCGTTGGATCCAGCGCTGCGCCGCTCCGTCACCGCGGCCTCGCGCCTCAAGCCCGGCGACGTGGTGGTGCTGGGCTCGAGCGAGGACGGCTACCGCGTGGGCAAGCAGCGCTTCCAGGCGCTGGTGCTGGGGCTGGACGGCGACCGCGTGACGCTCAGCCGCCCCGTGGAGGGCGCCTGGGCCCGGGGCCGCACGCTCGTGTTCCAGGAGGAGTGCTTCTTCTTCCAGACGCAGCTGCGCCGCCGCGATGACCTCTTGAACCACCTGTACCGCTGCTGCGTGGACTACCGGGTCTCCGCGCTGATGGACGAGCCGGACGCGCGCAGCACCGCCCGCCTCGTCGAGAAGCCCGTGCTGGACCTCATCGCGCGCGGCGCGGCGCGAGGCGCCAGCGGCCATCCGGGGACGTCCGTCACCGAAGTCGATACCGCCAGGCGCGGGACCATCTGAAACCAGGAGGATGAACGTGGCTGAGCGACTGCATCCGGGCGTCTATGTCGAGGAGATCAGCGCCGGGGCGCGCCCCATCGAAGGGGTGGGCACGTCCACGGCGGCGTTCGTCGGGCGCACGGCGCGAGGCATCCCGGCCCTGGCCTCGTTCGTCACCGGCTTCGCCGAGTACGAGCGGGCCTTTGGCGGCCACGAGCCCGGAGAGGCGGGCCTGGTCGCGCAGGCGGTGGAGGCCTTCTTCGATTCGGGCGGGCGGCGCGCCTACGTCGTGCGCGTGCTGCCCTCCGACGCGGTGGGCGGCGTGTCCGCGCCGCTGGCCTCTCGCGCGAGCGGCGGCCTCAACGCCCTCACGTTCCTGGCGCGGGGCGCGGGCGAGTGGTCCGACTCCCTCCGCGTCAACGTGAGCGACTCCATCAACTTCCCCAGCGAGGCGTTCCGCGTGGAGGTGAATTGGACGGAGGCCGGGTCCACGCGCCGCCTGGAGACGTTCGAGGACGTGCGCATGGACCCGTCCAGCGAGGACTATGTCGGCGACCGCATCAACGACATCTCCCGCTACCTGCGCGTGCGCGACGAGTTCCAGGTGGCGCTGGCCGCGCGGGCGCCCGGCGCGGTGCTCGTCCCGGGCGTGCCTCCCCGGCTCAAGGCCGCGGTGCTGGCCAGCACGAAGTACAGCCTCTATGACGGCGGCAAGCTCCAGGTCTCCACCTGGGACGAGTCCCAGCCGGACCTGCCCCGCACGGTGCTGGACGTCCCCATCACCCAGGCCCTGGTGGTGGCCGCCGTGCCGGGCGCCGCGTTCGTCAACGGCCGCGTGCAGCTGACCGCCACGGAGCTCAAGGCCTTCCTCACCCAGGCCGTCACCGCCGCGAACCTCACCAGCACCTTCGTCATCAGCGGCACGGACTCGCCGGAGATTTCGCTGAAGGTGGCCACCGGGCCCACGCTCACCATCCCCAAGCCCACGGGCGCCACGTACGACCTGGACCCGGAGGACGCGAAGGTCACCGTGGGCTCACCGGGCGCGACCACGGTGGTGCCCATCCCCATCCTGGCGGCGAACGCCGGTGCGGTGACGCCCGCGGAGCTGAACCACTCGCTGAGCGTGGCGCTGGCCGGCAAGGTCGCGTCGGTGGTGACGGACGCGCAGGGCAACACCGTCATCACGGGCCTGCCCACGGCGGCGGGCACCTCCACGCTGTCGCTCTCCGCCACCGGCTTCACCGGCACCGCCGCCGCTGGAACGGCGGGCATGGGCGCGGAGTCCTTCGACGGGCTCCAGCTCTCCATCAGCGAAACGCTCCAGCCCACGGTGCCCACCATGCTCCGGCAGCTGGGCTTCGCGCCGCGCGCCCGGGGCTACTCGGACGACTCGCCCGCGAACCCCGTCGTGCGTCCGGCGGCGGCGACGAACCTGCGGCTGTTGGGCGGTGACGACGGCGCGGGGCTCCTGGACACGTCCGACTTCGCGGGCGACCCGAAGCTGCGCACGGGCCTGCACGCGCTGGACACGGAGGACGTCAACATCGTGGCGCTGCCGGGCAAGAACGAGGTGTCGTTCATCGCCGCGGGCATCGCGTACTGCGACAACCGGGGCGACTGCTTCTTCCTCGCGGACGGCCCCGGCGGCGTGGACAAGGACTTCGCGGTGGTGCCGGACGACGCGAAGCAGTTCGTGGAAGGGCTGCCTTCGCGCTCGAAGAACTCGGCCATGTTCTACCCGTGGATCCGCGTGGCGGATCCCGTGGGCGTGGGCCGCAACCCCACGCGGCTGGTGCCGCCGTCCGGCCACGTGGCGGGCCTCTTCGCGCGCACGGACACCACGCGCGGCGTGTGGAAGGCGCCCGCCGGCATCGAGGCGTCCCTCGCCAACGCGCTGGGCCTCCAGTACCCCGTCATCGACGCGGAGCAGGACCAGCTCAACCCGGCGTCCCTCAACTGCCTGCGCCAGTTCCCCGGCGTGGGGCTGGTGTCGTGGGGCTCGCGCACGCTGTCGCCGGATCCGGAGTGGCGCTACATCCCGGTGCGCCGCACCGCGCTCTTCCTCAAGGAGTCCCTGCGGCGCGGCCTGATGTGGGCGGTGTTCGAGCCCAATGACGAAGAGCTGTGGGGCCGCATCCGCGTCGCCATCGAGTCCTTCATGCTGGGGCTCTTCCGGCAGGGCGCGTTCCAGGGCAGCACGCCCGAGGAGGCCTTCAGCGTCGTCTGCGACCGGAGCACGAACCCGCAGGAGAACGTGGACGCGGGCATCGTCACCGCGCAGGTGGCGTTCGCGCCGCTGAAGCCCGCGGAGTTCGTGGTCATCGAAATCAGCCAGAAGAGCCTGCTGGCGGCCTGATGCCCACGCCCGTCCCCGCCAACGCCCGCAACCCGCTGCGGACCTTCCAGTTCCGGCTCCGGATGAGCACGTCCGCGGCCGGCGACTACGTGGCGGGAGTGCGCACCGTGTCCGGCCTGTCCGTCAGCGTGGGCGCCCATGAGACGTGGGAGGGCGGCAACAACCTGCACCGCTACGCGCAGCCCCACAAGGTGAACTGGGAGCCGCTCGTGCTGGAGCAGGGGCTGGCGCTGGACGACACGCTGGAGCGCTGGGCGCGCGCGGTGCTGGAGTTCGCGCGCACCGGCAAGGCGCCGGGCGAGCCGGTGAAGCGCGACCTCTTCCTCGACGTGTGGGACGCCTGGGCGCACCCCACGGACGTGCCTCCGCCCGGAGGCATGGAGGCGCGCATCCGCAGCTTCCACGTGCACAACGCGTGGGTGAGCAAGCTCCACGCCCTGCCCAAGCTGGACGCCATGGCGGGCGAGGTGGCGCTCCTGTCGCTGGAGCTCACCCACGAGGGCTGGGAGCCGGTGCCCCGGCCCGTGCTGTCCCTGCCCGCGACGAGCGTCCCGACGCCCTGACGTCCCCCTTTCGAGGAGTGAAGCCATGCCCCGATTCGTCGAATCCACGAAGCGCGACCCGTACCGCAACTTCAACTTCCGCGTGCTCTTCAACAACATCGAGGTGGCCGCGTGCCGGAAGATCTCCGGCCTCACCGGCACCGTGGAGGTGGTGAAGTTCCGCTCCGGCAACAGCCCGTCCTCCGTGGACGAGCTGTCCCCGGGCCGCGTGCACTACGAGCCCCTCACGCTGGAGGCGGGCCTCACGCAGGACACGACGTTCCGGGACTGGGCCACCCAGCTCATCCGCCACGAGGCCACGCCCGGCTTCCGCGCGGCGGAGCCGGACTTCCGGCGCACCGTGGAGATTCTGGTCTTCGACCTGGACTTCAACCGCGCGGTGAAGAAGTTCGTGCTGCGCAACGCGTGGGTCTCGAAGTTCACCGCGATGTCGGAGCTGGCCGCGGAGGCGAACGAGATCATCATCGAGCAGCTGGAGGTCCAGCACGAGGGCTTCACGCTGGAGCCGGTGGTCTGACGTGCTCCTGGAACCTCCCATCCCGGTGTTGCTGCCGCACGGCCTCTTCGACGAGGACGGCCGCTGTCACCGCCAGGGCGAGCTGCGCCCGCTCACCGGCCGCGAGGAGTGGGCGCTGGCCCAGGCCGGCGAGCGTCCCGGCCCGCGCGCGGTGAGCGGGTGGCTGGCGGCGTGCCTGGGGCGGTTGGGGGACTACCCGCGCGTGGACGCGGAGCTGGCGGCCTGCCTCACGCGCGGAGACCGGCACCACCTGGCGCTGCACCTGCGGGCCCGGATGTACGGGGACCGCGTGTCGCTGGTGGCGCGCTGCCCCGCGCCCGGATGCGAGGCGATGGCGGACGTGGACGTGCGGCTCTCCGCGCTCGCGCCGGAGCGGGTGGACGCGGCGCCAGAGGTGCTCACCGTGGCGCTGCCGGAGGGACGGGCGGAGGTGCGCGAGCCCACGGGCGAGGACGACGCGCTGCTCTCGGAAGCACAGGGCACTCGCGCGGAGCGGTCCGCGCTCCTGTGGTCGCGGTTGGTGGTGGTGGACGGGCAGGCGCTGACGCCCTCCTCGTGGCTGGCGCTGCCCGCGCGGTCCCGGCACTCGGTGGCGCTGGCGTTGGCGGACGGCACGAGCGCGCCGGACCTGGGGCTCCTGGCGCGCTGTCCGAAGTGCTCCGCGTGGTTGGAGCTGGAGCTGGATCCGTTCGCGCTGCTGGCGCGTGAGCTGCGAGGTGGGGCGGCGCGGCTGGAGACGGAGGTGCACGTGCTGGCCTTCCACTACCACTGGTCGGAGGCGGACATCCTGGCCCTGCCGCGCGCCCGGCGGTGGCGCTACCTGGAGCTGCTTCGCAACGAGCTGGAAGGCCGTCCGCGGGTGGATGGCTGGAGCTGACGAGAGGACGGACACGCCATGGCCCCACCCCCGGTGCAAGGACAGGTCGGACTCACCCGGCGCGAGCTGGAGCGTGAGCTCGCGTGGATGCTGCGCAGCGTGCCGGACAACCCGAAGGAGTTCGTGAAGCTGTTCACCCAGACGGTGGTGGCGCTGATGGACAAGAACAACGAAGCCATTGCCCGGAGCCTCGCCCAGCGCGAGCCGCCTGGCGCCCGGGGCAACGGATGACGCGCAACCTGGACCCGACGCTCATCGCGTTCGATCAGCAGCTCCAGAAGGGCATGCTGGTGACGCTGCCGACGTCGTCGGATGACAAGAAGACCGACCCGGGCGTGCGGGCGCTGCGCTTCCAGTACAACCCGGAGACGGTGACGCGCACGCGCGCGGGCCAGTGGGAGACGAAGCCCGGCAAGACGCCCGAGCAGACCAAGGTCCTCACCGACGGTCAGCGCGGCGGCGGCCTGCACGCCAAGAGCGAGACGATTGCGTTGAAGCTTGTCTTCGACGTGACGGAGGCGCTGCTGCGGGACACCCAGGGCGAGGGCACCCAGGGCGTGCTGCCGGAGCTGGCCATGCTGGAGAGCATGGCGCTGGGCAAGGACCAGACGGGCGAGGAGGAGAAGAAGCCCGCGACGAAGCTCGTCTCGCTCAACCCCACGGAGCTGCTCTTGATGCTGGGGCCGCGCACCTTCCCGGTGGTCATCACCGGGATGACCATCGTGGAGCAGCGCTTCGATCCGGCGCTGTTTCCGCTGCGCGCGGAGGTGGACCTGCGCATGCGCATCCTGGAGGTGGGGGAGAACGCGGCGAACAACAAGGTGGCCCAGGCGTTCGCGAACCTGCGCGACCAGCGCCTGCGGATGGAGGACCTGGCGGCGGTGAAGGGCGCGGACGCGAGCACCCTCATCGCGCAGGCCCTGGCGCCGCAGGTGAAGCTCGACGGAGCGAGCTGAAGAGACGGCCATGAGCGACCCTTCCTCGCGACACAAGGACCTGCCGACGTACGCGGTGCCGCTGGGGCCGGAGGGCGCCACGGTGGCGCTGTACGTGCCCCGCGTGGCGCCGCGCGTGCCCACGTCGCTGTTGCACAAGGTGGTGGCGGGGGACCGGTTGGACCTGCTCGCGCAGCGCTACTTCAGCGACCCGTACCAGGCGTGGCGCATCGTGGACGCCAACCCCACCTTCGAGCCCGAGGCGCTCCTGGAGCCGGGCACCGTGCTGTTCATCCCGGAGAAGCCCTGATGGCGGAGCAGCGCGCGGCGTTCCTCCAGCTGTGGATTGACGGGCAGCCCATGACGGACGCCCGTGGCCGGGTGTCGCGCCTGGAGGTGGACGAGCGCACCGACGACGCGTCGTCCTTCCACCTGTCCCTGGACATGGCGCCCACGGACTCGGGGGACTGGGACGCGCTGGCGGACGGGCGCTTCGCGCTGCTCAAGCGCGTCACCATCAGCTTCGGGCTGGGCGCTCCGGACAGCGACGCGCCGGACGTGCAGGACGTGGTGTTCGACGGCTACATCACCGCGGTGGAGCCGTACTTCGGCCCCTCGCGCGTGCCGGACTCGTCGCTGGAGGTGTACGGGCTGGACGCGTCGTGCCTGATGCACCTGGAGGAGCGCACGCGCTCGTTCAGCGGCCTGTCGGACGCGGGCATCGTGCGGCAGGTGTACGGGGAATATGGCTTCGCGCTGGACGTGCAGGAGACGGCGCCCGTGCGCGACCCGGCGCGGGCGGTGGTGCTCCAGCGCGGCACGGACGCGTCGCTCCTGCGGTGGCTCGCTCGGCGCAACGGCTTTGAGGCCTTCGTGGAGCGCAAGCAGGGGCCGGTGGGCGCGGGCGCCAACGCGGCGCCGGAGAGCGTGGGCCACTTCCACCTGCCCCGGCCGGACGGCCCGAGGCAGCCGGACCTGTCGCTCCTTCCCCGCTCCACGCCGACCGTCATCGAGCTCAAGGGGCGCTGGGAGAGCCACCGCCCCACGGAGCTGCACGGCGAGCACATCGACGAGCGCACGCGGCGGATCCGCTCCGCGACGGTGACGGCTCCGCGCTTCCCTCGCATGGGGCCCACGAGCCGCGCGGACATCCTGAAGGCGCGCATGGCGGCGGTGCTGCCCAAGCGGCCCCAGACGAAGGCGGTGGGCCTGCAGTACGTGGACGTGCCGCACGACGTGCCGGAGGTGGAGAACCTGGCCTGGTCGGACTACCGCGAGGCGGACTGGCTCGCGGAGGCGAACGGCACGGTGCAGGGCCTGCGCTACGAGCGCATCCTCCGCGCCCGGCGTCCGGTGGGGCTCGTGGGGGCGGGCAAGCTGATGGATGGCACCTGGTACGTGCGCGGCGCGCGGCACCGCTGGGTGTGGGCGGAGGCGCTGGCCCGCTACGAGGTGGACGTGGACCTGGCGCGCGACGCGCTCAACGGGGTGGCGTGATGGGACGCGGCCTGCACTTCCCGTTTCAGTTGGGGGACCTGGGCACGCCGCGCACCGTGGGGCCCGCGCAGGTCATCCGTCAGCAGCTGGAGCAGCTGCTCTTCACGCTGCCCGGGGAGCGGGTGAACCGGCCGCGCTTCGGGTGCGGCGTGCAGCGGATGGTGTTCGGCGCCGCGAGCCCGGAGGCCGCCGCCACGGCCGAGTACGTCATCCGCCTCAACGTGCAGGAGTTCATGCGCGACCAGGTGCGCCTGGACGCGGTGAAGGTGAGCGCCGAGGACGCGACGCTCTACGTGGACATCCTCTACACGCTGCTGGCGACGGGCGAGGAGCACGCGGAGCTGTTCCGCAGGGAGCTGGAGGCGCCGCCGTGAGCGCGCGGGTCCTGACCTTGCCGCTGGAGGCTTCGCTTGCGGAGGCGCAGGCCGCGTTGCAGACCACGCCGCCGGGCGAGGTGGAGTGGGTGCTGCCCGTGGGCGAGGGCGTGCTCTCCACGGACTTCGTCATCGGCACGCCCGCGCACGCGCTGCGGCTCACGGGCGGCCCGGGCGTGACGCTGAAGCTCGACGGCGGGACGCTCGAGGTCACGGGGCTCGTCACGGGACTGTCGGGCGTGACGGTGGTGGCGGTGGACGCCGGGCTGGTCCTCCTGGGCGCGCGGGTGGAGGTGTCGGACGTCACGGTGAGCGCCACGGCGTCGGGGGACTGCACGGCGGTGAGCGTGGAGACGCCGGACGGCACGGTGGTCATCGACTCGCTCACGGTGACGCAGGCGAAGGGGGAGGTGGCGACAGGGCTCCGGCTGCTGGCGACGGAGGCGCGGGTGACGGGCCTGTCCGTGGACGGCGTGAGGGCCACGGTGGGGGAGGCCTTCGGCGTGCGGGCCGTCTGCCAGCGGTCGCAGTGGGCGGACGTGTCCGTGCGCGACGTCACGGGGATGGAGGCGGGCGTGGGCCTGGAGCTGGCGGGCTTCACCCGCGCGGACCTGTCCGGGCTCACGGTGTCGCAGGTCTCCGGGCCGAACGCGACCGGCGCCCGGGTGCTCGTGGCCCGGGAGGAGGGCGAGGGACTGTCCATGGTGGACGTGTCCGTGAGCGATGTGAACGCGTTCGGCGTGCAGTGGAGCATCGGGCTCGTGGCGGCTTCGGTGGGCGCGCTTCAGGTGCGTGGCTTCACCGTGCAGCGGGTGCAGGGGTCGTTCCTCATGGGTCTGCTCGCGCTGGGCGGGCGGAGCATCGAAGTGGCCATGGGCCAGGTGGAGGATGTCACCGCCGGAGCGCGCGCCACGGGCATGCGCGTGCTGGGGGGACCTTCACTGGAGCCGGTGGTGGTTCGCGACGTGGAGGTGAGCCGTGTTTCGGCGGCGCCTGTGCCGGTGTCCGCGCAGCCCGCCGCGGCGTGGTCGGACTGGCTCACCGTCGCGTTGGAGGCACTGGCTGCTTCGGTCGTGGGGCCGCTGACCCTGCCTGGGTTTCCCATGGATGCGGACGTCGTGGGGCTGCACGTGGCCGCGCCGCTGGGCGGCCTGGAGCCGGTGCTGGACGTGGGCACGCCGGGGGAGATCGCCGTCGAGGACTGCTCCCTCTTCGTCATCACCGGCACCGCGTTGCAGCTGGAGGGCGGGCTGCGCACGGCGCTGGTGCGGCGCACCGAGGCCTGGACGTCGGTGCACGCGGGCTGGCTCCAGGCGGAGCAGCTGCTGCTCGCGCAGCTCACGTGGCACCGGCATGCGCACGGGCTGCGGCTGGGGCCCGGGGAGGTTCGCGCCTACGACTCGCTCTTCACGGCCATCGTGGGCGCGCCCTTGGTGCTGGATCCGGACGCGGAGCTGTCCGCGGCTCCCGCGCTGTTCGCGCAGGGCGCGGCCCCTCCGTTCCTGGAGGTGGGACCGCTGCCGTACCGGGTGCCAGGGACTCCGGAGGTTCCTCCGGTGTTGCTCACCGGCGGCCTGCCGCCTCCAGAGACGGTGGACCTGCGGCTGGTGCCGGACGCGGCCATCTCGCGCGCGGCCGTGCCGGTTCCGGGCGATGGGCCTCGCGACCCTGCGCCATTCATTGGCGCGTGGGCTCCGGACGTGGTGCCGGGCTGTGACGTGCGGGATCCTCAGCCTCGTCCGTGGCTCGCGGCTCCGGAGCGGCCGGCTTTGGGAGCGCTGGTGGACTACCAGGCGCGCGACGCGCAGTCGCTGCTGGCGGTGATGCTGGAGCGGGCCCGCACGGTGATGGCGCCGTGGGAGGACCGGGGGCCCGCGGACTTCACGACCATGTTGCTGGAGGCCGTGGCCGCGCAGCTGGACTCGCTGGCGTACCAACAGGAGCGCGCGGTGGTGGAGGGCTTCCTGGAGGACGCCCGGTTGCGGCGCTCCGTGGAGGACCATGCTCGCGGACTGGATTGCGAGCCGGATCCGGGGCTCTCCGCCACGGTGATGCTGCGGTTCCGGTTGGATCCGGACGTGCTCGCGGCGCTGGTGGAGGCGCGGCTGGAGGAGCTGGACCTGACGGTGCTTCCGCCCGGCACCACCGCGCTGGAGTTCCTCACCGGGGGCGGTGTGCTGGAGCTTCCCGCCGAAACGCTGGTGGCGAATGTCTCCACGGACGAGCACTCACTGGTGTTCGTCACCGAGTCGCCCCTGTCGTACTTCCCACGGCTGGAGGCCGTGACGCTCGCGGAGTCCGTGCAACCGGGGGACACGGGGGCCACGCTCGCGGGGCTGTATCCGGAGCTGGAGCCCGGCCGGTGGTTGATCCTCTACCGGGGCCGCGGTGAGGACGGACACGTCGTGCGAGTGACGTCCGTGGCGCTCGCCACCGATACGACCTTCGTCGGGTGGGACCCGCGCAGGTTCGCGCCGGAGGTGTTCCTGGCGCCCGGAGATCCCGCGCCCGGGCCTCGTGCGGCGGTGCTGGGCAACGTGGTGCCCGCGCATCACGGGCTGCCGGTGACGCCGCTTCCAGAGGGCTTCGAGTCGGACTCGGCGGAGCCCTTCGCGCGCAGCCTCGCGCAGTGGCGCGCGTTGCTGTCCCCGGTCGTGGACGGCAGCGAGGAGCGCGAGTTCACCCTGCCGTTCCATCCGGTCAGCGTCCAGGCCTCCGGGTTTCCACTGCCGGGAGAGACGTCGCGGCGCGGGACGCCCCAGCTCCAGGTGAGCGTGGAGGACGACCCATGGACGTTGGTGGACGACCTGTCCATCCAGGGGCCGGGGGATGAGGTGTTCGTGCTGCGCGCGACCCCCACGGGTGGCGCCAGCCTGCGCTGGGGCGATGGCGTCAACGGCGCGGCGCTGCCGCCCCGGGAGACGGCGCTGGGGCTGTCGCTGCGCGTTGGGCTGGGGACGGTGGCCAACGTGGGGGAGGGCGTGCTCACGCGGTTGCTCCAGGTGCCGTTGGATCCGCAGCGCTCCGCGTCCGCGGGCGAGCTGCTGGCCCAATCGATGGACGACCTGCGCGCGTTGGTGCGCGTGGACAATCCGCTGCCCGCGGTGGGGGGACGCGACGCGGAGTCGCTCGATTCCATTCGCTACCGGGCACCGGCGGGTGTGTCGCAGCCGCTGTCCGCCGTCACGGTCGACGACTACGTGCGGATGCTCCAGCAGATGCCGGAGGTGGCGGGGGCCTCGGCGCGCGCCGTGGACCGGGACCTGCGCACGGTCATCCGCGTGACGGTGTTGCTGCGCGACGAGGACACGCTCGACCGCGACGAGCTGCTTCGCCGGTGGGCCGGGGTGCGCAGCCGGCTGGAGGAGATCCGCCTGCTGGGTGTGGACGTGGAAGCGCTTCCGCCCAGATGGGTGCCGCTCGACCTGGACCTGGAGGTGGACGCCGCGCCGCATGCGCAGGCCGACCCGCTGCGCGACGCGGTGGTGGGCGCCATCGCAGGGGACGGCGGCCTGTTGGATCCGGACCGCTCCGGCCTGAACGGCGACGTGCAGCTCGCGGACCTGTACCAGGCGGTGCTGCGCGTCCCGGGCGTGACGGCGGTGCGGGTGAAGCGCTTCCGCCGGCTGGAGCCCCACGCGCAGGAGCGGCTGGAGGCGGGCGTCATTCCCATTGGACCGGACGAGGTGGCCACCGCTCGGGGTGGTTACTGGCCAGGTTCGGAAGGCGTCCTCACCGTGCGGGTGTGCGGAGGGCTGCGATGAGCCGCGTTCCCTCCACGCACCAGGCGCTGACGCATGATCAGCTCCGCACCCGGCTGGGCGAGTCGGCGCGCATCGCCTTCACCCGGCTGGACGAGGCGCCCACGTGGAACCCGCTCGCGTACGCGGCGCCGTCCTCGGTGGACCTGGGGCGGGGCCTGCTAGACAGCGTGGCGCTCGCGCTGCACGTGCTGTGGACGTATCAGCAGGCGTGGGCGGAGGAGGGCTTCCTCGCCACCGCGCGGCTGGAGGACTCCGTCTCCAAGCTGCTCGGGCACATCGGTTATCGGCCGAGCCCGGGCACCGCGGCGGTGGGGCTCCAGCACTTCCGCTGCAAGGCGAACGTGCGCGGCACGATTTCGGCGGGAACAGCGGTGAACTCGGCGGCGGAGGGGGAAGAGGCCGCCGCGGTGTTCGAGACGCTCGCGCCGCTGCGCCTGCTGCCGGAACTCAACGAGCTGCGCGCGTTCCTGCCTCCTCCGGTTGGAGCGGGGACAGGCGCTGGAGCCGGGACGGCGACGGGCACGGGAACAGGTGGAGGAACGGGGACAGGTGCGCCTTCCGGCGTGGCGGGTGAGCCGGGGGCTCCAGCGCCCACGGGCGGAATCTTCGGGCCGGGCTCGGTGGTCGCGGGGCTCCAGGATCGTATCGAGGTGCAGCGCCATGGGCCGCTGGAGGAACGGCAGGTGGCTCGCGCGAAGCAGGATGCTCGCAAGCTGGCGTCGTTGATGAAGACGCTGGACCTGGGCGGAGATGCCGCGTGCAAGAGCACGCTGGACGCGCTCTGCGAACAGCTGTGCGAGGCCCAGAAGGTCGTGGCGCAGGCAGTGCCTCCGCCCGGCCGTCCCGTTGGCGCGTTGTCCGAGTCGCAGGAGATCCTCGCCCGCCAGCTGCGCAACTTGCAGAAGCGGCAGGCGGACGCCCTGGCCGCGCTGGAGGAGGCGCTGGCCCCGTGCGCGGACGAGGACCCGGCCCTGCACGCGGTCCGGTTGGACAAGATGGTCACGTTCCTGGATGCCTTCGTGAACAGCCTCATCCAGGAGGCGCGGGATCAGCTGGTCATCCTCAAGGGCAGCGAGGCGCTGAACCGGGCGGACCAGGCCTTCGGCGCGGAGGCGGGCGTGGCCCGGCCGCTGGGCGTGGCGGCCTCCGGAACGGACAGCCTCTATCTGCCGCCGCTGACAGATGCCTCCGGGCTCACGTCGCAGGAACCGCCGGTGCGGCCAGGAGATTGGTTCGTGCTGGCCGAGGACATGGAGCGTCTGGGCCCCGGCGGAGCGAAGGGCACGGAGCGGCTCTACCGGGAAGCGCTGCGGGTGCTGCGCGTCCGCACGGAGGTCCCGCCCGGTCAGCGCACGCCGATGACGCAGGTGACGTTCCAGCCGCCGCTGTCGCGAGCGTATGCGTTGGACCGGGTGGTGCTGCTGGGCAACATCACGCTCGTCAGCGAGGGCTCCACGGTGGAGGAGGTCGCCGTGCCCGCGCTGGATCTGCGCACGGTGCCGCTGCTGCATGGGCCGGTGACCTGGCTGCGCGACCCGAGCCACGCGGGAGGCCGCCGGCCGGAGGTGTCCCTGACGGTGGGGGGACGCGCGTGGCATCTGGTGGACTCGCTGTTGGACGCCGCGCCGGATGAGCTGGCCTTCGCGGTGGAACCGCTACCGGCCGGGGCCGCGAGGCTTCGTTTCGGGGAAGGGGAGCACGGTTCGGCGTTGCCCCTGGGCGCGGAGGTGCGGGTCCGCTACCGCGTGGGCAGAGGGACGGGCGGCAACCGGGCCGCGCTGCGGCTGCTGGCGATGGCGAGCCCGAACCCGTGCGTGGAGAAGACGTTCAACCCGTTGCCTCTGGCTGGAGGAACGGATCCGGAGGCGCCGGAGCTGGCGCGCGTCAGAGGGCCCGCGACGGTGGGTGCGATGGACCGCGCCGTGTCGCTCTCGGACGTGCTGGCGCTGACGTTGGTGTTCGACGGCGTGCACCGCGCGAACGTGTTCCGGGACGGCGTGCGCCGCCGTTCGTTGAAGGTGGTGGTGTCCGGGCCGGAGGGAGCGGCCCTGGGCGCATCCGACCTGGAAGCGCTCCACGCGCACCTGGCGGCACGGGTGGCGCCGAAGGTGGAGCTGTACCTGATCAACCGGCAGCGCGTGGAGGTGCGGCTGCGGGTGCTGCTGCGCGTGGTGAAGGGCGCGGATCCGGTCGCGGTGCTCCAGGAGACGCGCCTGCGGCTGGGCGTGGACCGCGACCCGGAGCGAGAGCTCGGTCTGTTGGATCCGGATCGCGTGGAGCTGGGACAGGACCTGCAGCTGTCGGACGTGTACGGCGCGCTCGCGGGGATCTCGGGCCTGCGCTCGGTGGTCGTGCAGCGGCTGCACCGCGAAGGCACACCGCCAGCACTCTTCGAGCGCATCGTCACCGCGCCCGGCGAGCTGCTCGCATGGGCTCCGCCGTCCGGAGAAAGCGACGGCGTAGCGCTCACGTACGAGGAGGCCCAGGACCTATGAGCCCCGCCTCGATGCGCCTGAACAAGCGCTGCCTCACGCCCCGGGACACGGACTCCGTCCCCGTGGGTGA
The DNA here is from genome assembly GCF_003611685.1 of Corallococcus sp. CA049B. NCBI lineage: Bacteria > Pseudomonadati > Myxococcota > Myxococcia > Myxococcales > Myxococcaceae > Corallococcus > Corallococcus sp. CA049B. The sequence goes on from NZ_RAWC01000005.1 coordinate 38,249, forward strand.
GAAAGTAAGACTCCTGGCAGGCCCCCCTGCCGACGCCGCCCCTCACGAACCTGTCGGACAGTCGGACAGGTTTGGACGCGCGCAGCGGAGTTCCTCAACCCAGAGGGGGCGCTATCGCAAGGCCTGGGACCCGGATTCAATCTCAGGGGATGAGGGGGTGAGAACCTCGTGGGGGCGCCCTGGTGGCCGCGAACTGGCCGAACCTGTCCGACTGTCCGACAGGTTGGGAGGACCTCGGGGGGGACCTCCGCTCCTGCCGGGCCGCGGAAACCTGTCCGACAGTCGGACAGGTTTTGAGCGCTCCGGGCGGGAGGGGGGCCGCATTGAGATTCGAGGGCCTGACGCGGGACGCCATGCCGGGGATGCCGCGCGGAGCTGTCCGACAGGAAGTTCGGGGCCTCTGAGCCACCACTCGCCGTGGTGGGCCGACGGCCACCGCGCCAGGGCGGGCTCCCGTGGCCGCGACGCAACGCTGTTTCTCGTGGAGGCGCGGACCCCATGAGCCTCCCCTCCCAGAGACTGATCCAGCTCCTCCCTGGCCTCTACACGGCGCGAGACTTCACGCTCGCGGACCAGCCGCTCCTCAAGCTGCTCGCCGTGCTGGGCATGGAGCTGGATGCGTTCGCGCGCGCGGTGGATCAGCTCTGGGATGATCACTTCGTGGAGCGCGCGGGTCCTCAGGCGCTGCCGTTGCTCGCGGAGTTGATGGGCGCACGGCTGATCACCGACGACCCTCGCGTGCAGCGCGGAGTGGTGGCTCGCGCGGTGGCGTGGCGCAGACGGAAGGGCACGCTCGCGTCGCTGGAGGAGGTGCTCTCCGTCACCAGCTTGTGGGACGCGGAGGTGGACGAGTCCTTCCGTTCCCTGCTGGAGACCCAGGACCTCAATGACCTGCTGCCCTGGCGAGGTCGCAGCGCGGTGCTGTGGGATCCCATCGGCCTCGCGGATCCGCTCACCCGCCGCTCGCCGGGCATCGAGCGTCCTCGCGAGGGTGTCCCGGAGCGCGGACCCTTCATTGGCATCGCCCCTGGGGAGACGCTGGACCAGGCCTTGCGCCGGTTGGGGAGCGCGGATGCGGGCCGGGTCGCCGCGACGCCGCGCACGCTGGACCTGCTGGGCTGGGCACGCCCGGATGTCGCCCTCATCCGCACCGCGCGGCTGACGCCCGTGGAGTTGGAGGAGGTCACCCCGGCCACCGTGCACACGCTGCCCAATGGCTACCGGGGCTTCCGCGTGGATCCGCTGGACCGCGATGGTCCCCTGGTGTGGCTCAAGCCGCTGGAGCGCGCGGACCTCACCGGAGGCCTCACCGCGCGCCATGAGCCCGCGCCTTCGTCACTCGCCACGGGACGCACGGCGGCGATGCTGCTCACCCCCACCGCGCTGGCCGAGGACGCCGACGCCGCCGAACGCGCGGAGGCCATCACCGTCTCCGTCGACGGCATTCCGCTGGTGGGGCCCGAAGCCCTTCCGCTCCTGCGTGGACCCCTGCCCACCGCGCCCGTCGGGCCCGCGCCCACGCTGCGGTTCGCGGACCGGGGCAGGCCTTCGCCCGGAGACACCTGGCGGCTGACGCTGCTGGCCGCGCGTGAGAACTCGGACACGGTGCTCCTGTCCACCGAGCTGGTGCCGGACGCACTGAACACGGTCACCGTCACGCCGGAAGCGAACCAGCTCCTGGGCGGCACCACGGCGGCGTTGCTCGTCGAACGCGTGAGCGGTGAGCCGCGCCTGCGCGACGTGGTCGGCACGTGGCGCACCCTCACCGCAGGGCTGCGCCAGGGGCCTCCTCGCAGCAACGCCGTTCGCGTGGACCTGGCCGGTGCGCCGTGGGTCGCGCGCATCGAGCAGCACCTCGCGGACGGCAGCCTGCGCCTTGCCCGCTTCGACGCGAGCGCCGACGGTGCTCCGTGGCAGGTGGCGGAGCTTGGCGGCGCGTTGCCTCCGGACGGTCCAGGCATGTCCCTGGCTGTCGCTGGCGACTCCCTGTTGCTGGTGGCACCTGACGGCACCGGGAAGCTGGGCATCTGGTCAGTGACGGGGCTGGACACCGCGACTCCAGCGGGGACGCGGTTGGACACCGCGAGCCCACGGCAGCCCGCGGCGCGACTGGCTCCCAGCCTGTGCGTGCGCGGCGGACGGCTCTTCGTCTTCGGCGGTGACCTGGGCGGTGCGCCCACCGGAGATCTCTGGTCGCTGCAGATCACGGGCGGACCGTGGCGGCCCCATGCGGTGCGCAACCGCCAGGAGCGCAAGGCCGCGACGCTGCTGAGCACGGCGCAAGGACTGATGCTCCTGGGCGGCGAGGCCGTGACAGGGGAGCTGGCCGTGCAGGTGATGTCCTGCGACCCGGCCTCCGCGAGCCCTGCCTGGCGTCCCCTGGCCCCACTGCCCATCACCGCGAACCTGCCCGGCACGCTCGTGGCGACCACCACCACCGATGGCGTGGAGGCGCTCGTCTGGGCGGACACGACGCGTCCTCAATTGATGACGTTGAAGGCAGGCGAGGGTGCCTGGGTCGTGGGACCGCTGGAGACCTCGGGCTCGAACCCGCCCGTTCCAGGCGAGGCGCTGTACGTCGACGGTCGCGTGCTCCTCGTGGAGCCGGCGCCGCTGCCCCCGTCGGAGGTCGTCTTCTCACTGGGCGGGCGCGGCTACCTGGCCTTCCTGCCAGAGCTGGCCCTGCTCCCGGATGAGCTCCTGCGCTTTAACGTCGCCAATGACGGCGCGGCGTTCATCGAGCCTCGCGAGGGCCAGCCGCTCCCGCTCGATTCCCGGCCCGGTGGGGCATACCACTCGCGGGATGCCTCCGTCGCCGGTGGTGCTCGGCGCTACTCCGTGCCCGGACGGCTGGGGCGCCACCCGTTCACGCTGCGCCAGCGAAGCCTGGGCCCGTGGACGACGCTGGCTCCGAGCATCGCCTCCGGCATCGTCGCGGTGGACCCGCGCCTGGGCCGTGTCGTGCTCCAGGACGACGCGCCCGTGGGCCGCGTCACCGTCTCCGCGCGCGTAGGGCGGGGCGCTTCATTGGGGGCAGGGCTGCTTCCGCCGGACCGCCGTCCGCCCGCCGCGTGGGCGGAGCCGGACTTCCCGTTCATCGACCCGCCGGACCGTCCTGGCGACCGCTCCGGCACCGGCCTTCCTGTCACCGCGTGGATCTCCCCGGAGCGAGCGGGCGGAGTGCTGGCGGCCGGCGGCCAGGAGCGCCCCATCGTCGCGACCCTCGCGCAAGGTCTCGACTCCAGCGCGTCCTCGGTGCTGGCGACTGGAGGCCGGGCGCCGCCGGACATCGCGACCGTCACAGAAGGAAGCCCCTCCGGATCCCAGCCGATTCTGGGCCTCATTGGTTCGCCGCGCCTGGCTCCGGAGCGTCTGTCGCAGGGGGTGGACAACGGGCTGTCCCTCTTCGCCGCGGACACGGGCGCGGCGCCCTGCATCGGCGCGGATGAGGACGGCCTCTCGCTGGCGCTCTACCCGGGCTTCGGCGGCAGCGCGGCCACGCGCGTGTGGCTCGCGGGCCTGTGGCTCGCGGGACGGCTGGACCTGGTGCTCGCTCGCGGGCAGGCGGACCTGCGCTGGTGCAACCTGGGCGCGCCCGGACAGGTGGGCCTGTGGATGCCGGGCGGTGGGCACCAGGACATCAGCGCGCGGCGCTCCCTGCCTCCCGCGGATGTGGAGCTGCGCCTCTACGGCTGCATGGTGGGCGTCATCGAACTGCCGCCCTGGGTGCACCTCATCGCCGCGGGCTGCACCTTCGACGCCGGAGACCGTGACGCCGTCGCCATCCGCGCGGCGGGCGCGAGCGTGCGGCTGCGGCACTGCACGGTGCTGGGCGCCACGGAGGCGGGCGTGCTGGAGGCCTCCTCCTGCGCCTTCGCGGGCGAGGTGCGCACGGACCGGCCGGACCTGGGCTGGCTGCGCTACAGCCTCTACGCGCGCGGTGGACAGCCCCCGGTGTCGCACCAGTCGCGGGTGCACACCGTGTCCTTCCAGTCGAACCGCCAGACGGACCCGGGCTACCTCGTCCTGGGCGACAACAACGGCCCCGAAGCGCTCCACGCCTCCGAGCGCGGCGGAGTCCCCGGTGCCCACGACGAGCGCTCCGACCACGAGCGCGAACTCTCCGCGCGCACCGACGACAGCATGCCCATTGGCATCACGCCCTTCCACGCCGACCGCAGCCAGGACGACCTCGTTCGGATGAGCCGACCATGACCGTGAAAGCGTACACCTCCAGGTCCCGCTTCGACGAAGCCCGGCGATTCTCCGGCGTCTATCAGCAGATGGGGCGCATGAGCCTCGACGCCGACTGGAACGAAGAGGTGCGGCTGCGCACCGTGGACGCGCGCCGCCGCTCCGCCGACGTCGCCGAGGGCTCGCCCGACGACGGCTTCCGCATCGTCGATACGTACCTCGTGGACCCCATCCGCAACGTGCTCGGCTGGACGGGGCAGGGCCTGCCCGCGGATGACGAGCGCATCATCCCGCGCGAGCTGCGCCTGGACCGCTACGACACGGAGACGCTGCCCTTCGTGGTGCGCAGCCGGGGCCACATCGCGCTGCGCCGCACGCTGCCCGCGCCGCTCAACCTCACGGCCGTGCCGCGTTCGGATGGCACGAGCTTCACCGCCTCCGCGCTCGTCATCAGCCTGCGCTTCGAACGGCCGCCCACCGACGATGAGTTCATCGACCTGCAAGTCGTCGTCGCGGACACGGAAGGGAACGAGGCGGTCCTCTCCGCCGGCCTGGGGCAGCGGCCCACGGGCTGGAACGACGTGCGCTTCCCCGTCGCCGCGTTCGCGAGCGTGGATCCGACGAAGCTGAACTCCTGGGGCGTGCTGGGCCTGCCGCCCGTGGCTCGCACGTGGGTGGCCGCGCTGCGCGTGGAGGACGCGGCGCTGGGGGCCGATATCATTATAAGGGGGGGTGACGGGACGCTGCCGGGCGCGGGCCGCATGCTGCTCGACGGCGTGCGCATCTTCCTGGAGCAGGACCTGCGCTACTCCGCGCAGCCGGATCTGCCGGAGGCGTCTCCGCTGGCGGCGCTGCCCACGGACGGCTCGCGGCACCACTTCTTCTTCCTCGACTGCTGGGAGCAGACCACCACCCAATACGACGACGCGTTCCTGGAGGAGCCCGCGCTGGACGGCCAGGACACCACCGTGCGCCTGCGGCTCGTCACGCAGGTCCGTGCGCTCCAGGGCCTGGCCGCAACCGACGCGGAAGACCTCCCCACGCCCACCAGCAACGCGCGCCTCACCACCAACATCCCGAAGGGCGCGCTGCCGGACCGCTTCCCGCCAGAGCCGCTGGACCCCTGCCGCGACCGCTGCCTGTCCACGGAGAACGCCTCCACGGGCGAGGGCTACACGGGCACCGACAACCTCCACTTCCGCGTGGAGTTCTTCCGGGGCGGCGCGCAGCCGGTGGTGCTGTGGTCGCGAGACAACGGCTCCACGGTGCTCCCGCTCACCGCGGCCGCCGCGGCGGATGCGATGACGCTCCAGGTCTCCCCCGCGAGTGCCGCGAAGCTGCGCGCGGGTGACCTCGTCGTCATCGAGGATCGCGTCACCCGGCTCCAGCCGGAAGGCCCGTCGCTGCCAGTGCTGCGGCGGCTGCGAGGCGTCCAGGCGGACACGGGCAAGCTGGAGCTGGCGGACGCGAGCGCCGTGCTCACCACGGACCCCGTGCCGCTGCCCGTGGGAGGCACGCTGGGCCGGGCCTTCAGCCCGGAGCAGGGCGCGGTGGTGCGCCGGTGGGACGGCGGCGACCTGCTGGTGCCCAACGTGCGCTACCGCTTCGACGACGGCATCACCCTGGCCTTCGCCAACATGGAAGGGCGCGCGACCGAATACTGGTCCTTCACCGTGCGAGTGCGCGCGGCGGACGGCGCGGCCCGGGGCGAGGTGGAGCAGCTCACGGACGCGCCCGTGCACGGTCCGGTGCACCACTGCGTACCGCTGGCGCGAGTGACGGGCGGCGCGACGCGAACCTTCGAGGACCTGCGCCCGCGCTACCTCCCGCTCGCCCAGGTGCGAGACCGATTGGTGGAGCTCTCCGAGCGCGTCATCGGGCCTGGCGTCTTCACGGTGGTGGTGGGCGACGGCGTGCGCAGCTTCGGCGACGTCGACCAGGACCTGCTCGAAGGCATCACTGGCGACGAGGCGCTCCAGGCCGCGGTGGACAGCATGGGCGGGCAGGGCGGCTCCATCTTCGTGCGCGCCGGCCGCTACAAGCTGGAGCACCCGGTGCTGCTGCGCAACCTGTCCTCCGTGCACCTGCTGGGCGACGGCGAGGCCACCGAGCTGCGCACCCAGGGCTCCGGCGGCGCCTTCTTCGTGGACCGCTGCGGCCTGGACGGCGACGTGCGCATCGAGGACTTCAAGCTGGTGGAGGCCCCCTTCGAGGACGGGGTGATTGGCGGTGGCCTCCAGCCCGGGGGGAAGGCCGTGAAGGCGAGCGTGGCCATGACGAACGGCCAGCGCTTCGTGCCGCTGGTGGAGGTGGACGACGACCGGGTGCTGGAGGAGGACGACGTGAAGCACCCGTCCGCCGAGGCCGACTTCGTGGACGTGGTCGCGGGCCGCATCAAGGCCATCGTCCCGGGCCAGGGCCGCGCGGCGGGCTCCGTGGTGGCCACGCTGGTGCAGCTGCGCAAGCTGCAACGCCAGCACCCGGGCCAGCCGCTGGAGGACGTGCCGGAGGCGAAGCCGCTGCTCGACGCGCTGGCGGCGCTGCCGCACGGCGTGGTGACGCTGGCGGACTCCAGCGGCGTGACGCTGCGCCGCTGCCTCATCCAGGCGAACCAGGCCGGCTCGGAGGCGACAGGCGTGCTGGTGACGGGCACCTGCGCGCGCATCGTCATCGACGAGAACCGCGTCGGCGCGGCGACGGGCATCGCGGTGGCGCCGTATGCCCCGTATCTCGCGGAGCGCTTCCTCGCGTCCTTCCCGCGCGCGGGCCTCTTCGTGGACGCGCTGGCCATCACCCGCAACCGGCTCCAGCCGCTGGGAGACGCGACCACCGGCATCCACGTGGCGGACGGGAACCTGGCGGGCGTGGAGGTGCGCGGCAACCGCATCCAGGGCTTCCACGTGGGCATCCTGGTGCAGGACCTGGCGGAAGGGGGACTCGCCGGGCCGGTGGACCGCGTGGTGGTGGCGGAGAATCAGATTCTGGGCTCCGCGGCCGTGGGCATCCAGGTCGCGGGCGACGGCGTGGACATCGTGGGCAATGAGATCCGCAACGCCGGGTCGGACGGCCTGTTCCAGGTGGGCATCCAGCTGGCGGGCCGGGCGCTGCGCGTGCGCGAGTCGTGGATCTCCCTGCCGGCCGTGCCCGCCGCGTCCGTGCTGGGCGTGGTGGCCGGCATCGTCGTGGGCGACGGCCTGGATGACGGCGCGTCCAACGGCCGCCCCGCCTCGGACGTGGAGGTGGTGGACAACCGCATCGAGGGCGACGGCGAGTCCACGCCGGGCTTTGGCATCCTGCTGGGCGGTCCGCAGCCGGTGTTCGACGTGCGCATCCGGGGCAACGTGGTGCGCGCGCTGGGGGACTCGGCCGTGCGCACCTGGGGCACGGGTGGCGCGGTGGGGCGCCTGCGCGTGGAGGACAACCGCTTCGAACAGGTGGCGCTCGCGGACGTGCCGTCGCAGGAGGACAACACGCTGGCGCTGTCCCGCCTGGACCCGGGCCTGGAGGCCGTGCTGAGCGCGGACGCGAAGGCCCGTCCCCGGCCGCTCGTGGAGGCGCTGCTCGCCAACGCCACGACCCGCGTGCGCGCCCCCCTGGACGCGGCGCTGCGCTGGCTGGAGCGGCTGACGCTCCGGGGCGCGGTGGTGCTCGCGGGCGTGGACGAGGCACAGGTGTGCGGCAACCGGCTGCTCCAGGTGGGACGCACGGAGGCCTACGGCGCGCCCGGACTCCCGGACGCGGAGGTGAGAGCGGCGGGCATCGCGGTGGTGTCCGGCTCCGGCATCACCGTGGAGGGCAACGAGGTGGACGGCGTGCACGCGCCGGTGACGACGACGCAACCCCCGCCAGTGCCGGGGCCGGTGAAGCTGCCGCCCATCACCGTGGTGCTCCAGCAACTCAGTGTCACGAGCGCCACCGTCCGCCCGGAGCGCGCGGACGTGCACGGCGCCTTGGTGGGCATGTACGCCACCGTGTTGCAGTACACGGGCGCGAACGTGGACGGGCGCCAGAAGATTGGCCGGGGCCTGTACGGCCCGCTCGACACCCTGGTGGTGGAGCTGGAGGACCTGGGGACCGTGCCCGACTCCGTCCTCAATGCGCTGGTGACAGACGTGGCGGATCTGCGTACCGCCCAGGGCTTCAACGATCACACCCAGACCTCGCACGCGGTGCGCTCGTCGCTGGCGCGCGCCTCCAGCTTCACCGCCCCGGAGCCCGTGTCCCAGGAGGCGTGGGACATGGTGGCGCAGTTCGACCTGGCCACCGTGTCCGGCAAGGACGCCGTGGCGAGCACCGCGGACCGCATCAAGGGCGCCTTCGACTCGCTGGTGCAGGGGCTGCCCTCCGACACGCAGGATTTCCTCCTCAAGGCCCTGGCCCGGGTGCAGGGCGGGCCGGGTGACCTGGCCGCGATCGTCATGCTGGCGGGGGGGTTGAGCCAGGTGGCCCTGCTGCGCGAGGCGCAGGCGCAGCGCGCGCGGCAGCCCGTCATCGGCCAGGCGGTGGGCCCCAAGAAGACCATCATCGGCACCTTCGCCCAGGCCGCGTTGCAACAGCTGCCGCTCCAGCCGGGCACCCGCGGCGCGCAGGCCAACACGGACGTGCTCGTGCAGCTGCGCACGTCCAAGGACGCGCTGACGGATCAACTCCAGGAGCTCCACCCCGCGCTGGCCTCGCAGGTGGAGGCGGACTACCGCGACGTGGAGCGCACGGGCGGCCAGCTGCAGCCGGTGGTGGACCGCATGCGCGCCACGCTCCAGCAGGTGCTGGACTTCACCACCGGCGTCCTGCCCTCGTCGGACGTCACGCCGGAGGACGGCGCGCGCGTCGCGGCGCAGGGCCTCACCGCCACCATCGGGCTGTACGCCACGAACCTGGACCGGCAGGCGGCGGGCCTCGTCACCGAGTCCGACGACACGGTGGAGAAGCAGCTGCGCGCCTTCGGCACCGCGGTGGGCCAGCTGGGCGAGCTGGTGAGCGGCGACGCGGAGCTGTCCGCGCTCTCGTTGCAGGCGCACCAGGCGGTGATCAACGCCATCGCCCAGCCGCAGAATCGGCTGGAGCAGGTGTCCATCGCCCGGGGACTGCTGGACCGCATCCGGGTGCGGACGCTGGACGTGCTCCCGGTGCCCACGCCCCTGCCGCCCGTGCCGGTGCAGGCGGAGCCGCTGGAGCGCTGGGTCTCCGCCCTGGGCGCGCTGGTGCTGGCGGTGCGCGGCATGGCGCCGGGGCCGGTGCTCGGCGGCTCGTTGCAGCTCTACCTGTCCCAGTACGACCGCGTGCTGGACATCGCGGGCATCCAGGGGAAGCTCCGCGCGCTGGCGCTCCAGCGCGTGAACGACGCCATCACCGCGCTCACCAGCGGCAACGGCGGCGTGCCCGCGGTCCAGGCCCTGCACCTGCTGGTGGACGAGCCCGCGACCACCGCCGCGGAGGCTGTCGCCAGATCCAGCGCGGTGACGGCCGAGCTGGACGCCGCCGCGGTCCTGCTGCGCGCCGTGGAGCAGGCCCTGGATCCCGCCGAGGACGACGCGTCGCGAGTCGCGCGGCTCCAGGAGTACCTGCGCCAGCGCGCCGACAAGGTCTCCGCGTCGCTCGTCGCCGTCGTCACCGGCATGCAGGCGCTGGACGCCATCCTGGACATGCTGCGCAAGTCGCTGGAGCAGCTGGCGCGCGGCGAGGCTCCGGACCCCGGCGACCTGGTGGACCCCGTCTTCGACACCTTCCCGTCGCCCGCGGACGGCCTCTTCGTGTCCGGCGTGCAGGGCCGCGTGCGGCTGGCGGACAACACCGTGCGCGACACCGTCACCGGCATCACCGCCCTGGGCGCGGCGGGGCACCTGCTGACGGAGGCCCCGACGGATCCAGGCTCGCTGCTGGACGTGGACGGCAACCGGCTGGAGGGCTGCGCGGTGGCGGGCCTGCGGCTCCTGCCGGACCTGTCCGTGACGGTGGTCTCCGACAACCACCTCTTCGCCTGCGCGGGCCTGCCCACCGCGGGCGAGCCCGGACTGGGCCAGGCGGTGGCCTCCTTCGTGGGCTCCGGCGAGCTGGTGGTGAATGGCAACGTCTTCCTGGAGAGCGGCAACACGCTGCCGCAGGCGGTGCTCCACGAGGTGGCCATCGACTGGCGAGGCGAGACGGTGGTGCGCGGCAACACCGTGCGCCACGCGGGCGGCGGCGGAGGTGGCGCGGGCGTCCTCGTCGTCACGGACACGCTGCCTCCGGACCTGGTGGCGAAGCTGTCGCGCGTGCCCTTCCTCGCCACGGATCCGGTGCCCAAGCCGAGCACGGACGGCCGCGCGGTCCTCGGCAAGCCCGCGCCGTCCGCCGTGGCCACGCTGGCCCCGGTGCCTCGCGTGGAGGACCTGGTGCAGCTGGGTTCGCTGAAGCAGAAGTTCGCCACGGGGCCGGTGCTCAACCGCGCGCTCACGGTGACGGCCGCGGACTTCGCGCCCAGCCTGAGCGCCAGCGCGGCGGCGTCGCGCTACCTCACGGCGGCGACGGCGCTGGTGCAGCCCGCGCTGGTGGACTTCCTCGTCAAGCCCCTCCCCATCCTCCCGCGCCCGCTGGTGAAGGCGAAGCGGGGCGTGCAGGTGGAGGGCAACGACATCACCGCGCGAGGCCCGGCGCTGCTCCTCTTGGGCAACGGCGGCGCGGTCATCTCCGCCGCCGTGTCCGGCAACGAGCTGCGCAGCGAGGGCGGCGTGGGCGCGGTGTACCTGCGCCGCGCGGACTCCACCGTCTTCAGCGGCAACCGGTGCCAGTGCCTGGACGCGGTGAACGTCGTCGTCCTGCGCGTGGAGCGCGCGCCGGTGACCTTCACCGGCAACGTGGTGCTGGGCGCGGAGACGGTGACGCCGCCCCGCCCGGTGCTGCGCCCCCAGTGGCTGATGCCCTCGGACACGCTCACGCTCCAGATTCCCGTGGGCGGAGGCTCCACCCTGGGCGTGCCCCTGGACCAGGAGCTGCTCCTGGGCGGCCTCCAGCGCCGCCGCGACGTGGCGAGCGACGCCTTCTCCACGCTGCTCGCGGAGCTCGTCACCCAACCCGTTCCCCTCCCGCCCCAGGCCGGGCCGGAGTTCCCCTCCAAGGGCGTGCTGGACCTCCCCACCATGCAGGACGTCCGCGCGAAGCTGCCCGCGTCCATGGACGTGACCATGGCGGCCCGGACGCTCTACGGCATCGCGGTGACGAAGGACGACTCGCCCACGAGCGCGCTGAAGGACCTGGTGGACCGCGTCGCGATGCACGCGGACAAGCCCGAGGACGTGCAGGGCCAGGTGCGCTCCGTGCTGGCCGCGGCGGACGGCGACCCGAAGAAGGCCCTCCAACTGGTGGACAAGAGCGTGCTCGGCATCGACTCGGCGGCGTCCACCGTGAAGGAGAGCATCCTCAACGTCTCCGTGCTGCACGAGGTGCTGGCGGACTCTTTCTACACGGGCGACTCCACCGGCCCCAAGCCGGTGCAGGACGCGGGCATCCGGCCCCTCCCGCCGGAGCCGCCGCCGGATCCGTATGCCCACTCCGTCATCATCCTGGGCGGCTCGCGCGTGGCCGCCGTCGGCAATGCGACCACCTCCGGCGTGCACGTCCAGGAAGCCGATGCCGTGGTGGAGCTCAACCCGTAGCGCTGGAAGCCCCTTTCGCGAGGACACCCCCATGCCCGATCCCTTCGCCCTCAGTGGCCGCGTCGCGCTCCAGCGCACGGCGCTGCCCGAAGTCACCCTCTCCGCCACGCCGGACGCGCCCGACGCGAAGGCCGCGGCGCTGGAGAACTTGGCCGGCACGCGCGCGAAGCTGGACCTGGACACCGCGGTGCTCCGGGCGCTGGACGTGCGCATCTCCCGCCTGCCGCCGGTGCCCACGGTGCCCGTGACGCTCCAGGACCTGGTGCGCGCCGCGCGCCGCAGGCTCGCGTCCGAGCGCCAGCGCGACGTGGGCGTCTGGGTGGACACGCGCGTGAAGCTGGCCACGCGGCTGGTGCAGAAGCTGGAGGAGTGATGCGCAAGCTGCTCGAAGCCAGCATGGGGCAGCGCTGCTACCTCTTCACCACGCTGGGCCAGGTGTACGTGGGCCTGGTGGTGGAGCTCATCGACGACGTCGTCCACCTCACCGGACCGGATGGCGCCACACCCGTCTACATCAACCTGTCGGACGTCTCCGGCGTGCGCCAGTACGACGAGGACGACGACCTGGGGAGCGCGCGATGATTGAACAACTGCTGCAGCAGCTCATCGAACGCACGGAGAGCCGCTACTTCGGCAAGTACCGGGGCTATGTGACGAACGTCTCGGACCCGCTCAACCTGGGGCGCATCCAGTGCGTGGTGCCGCGCCTGATGGGAGACGTGGCCACGGGCTGGGCCATGCCGTGCACGCCGTACGCGGGGCCGGATCAGGGCCTCTTCGTGGTGCCGGACGTGGGCGCGGGCGTCTGGGTGGAGTTCGAGGGTGGAGACCTGTCCCAGCCCATCTGGAGCGGCATGTGGTGGGGGCAGCCCACGCTCGCGGACCTGGGCCAGCCGGACTCCACCGCGCGAGTGGCCCCGGACGTCAGCGAGATTCCCAAGCACGACTACCCGCCCCAGTCCGCGGTGCCGGGCGTGCGGATGCTCAAGTCCGCCACGGGCCACTACATCGTCCTGGACGACCGGCCGGAGACCGCGCGCGTGGAGATCCACGATCGGCAGGGCAACCGCGTCATCCTCTCCGCGGAAGGCCTGGACCGGCTCATCAGCAACGAGCGCACGGTGAACGAGGGCAACCGCTCCGCGGAGGTGGACGGCGACGACCGGCTGGAGGTCGCGGGCACGCAGGACGAGACGGTGGACGGCAACCACACCCGTAACGTGGGCGGGGACGTGTCGCTGCACGTGACGGGGTCGCTGACGGAGAAGGTGGACGTGGCGGGCTACTCGCGCACGGTGGGCGGCAGCGGCCTGAAGGAGGTCGTCGGCGGTCCGCGAGAGGACCGCGTCCAGGGCAGTCACACGCGCATCGTCTCCGGCGCGTCGCAGGAGACGGCGGTAGGGGGCTTTGGCGTCACGTCCGGGGGCAACATGAACCTCGCCGCGGGCAAGGCGGTGAAGGTGGCCGCGGCGATGCCGGACCTGCCGGGGCCGTCGCTCAACGCCGTCTCCATTGACGCGCTGGCGGGCAACGTGTCCATCAACACGATGCTGGGCGTGTGCCAGGTGGGCGGCCTCTCCGCCATCTCGCCCATGGTGCTGGGGGACGGGCTGGCCATCCACTTCACGATGCTGGCGCAGATCCTCAAGGCGGTGAACCCGCTGACGGTGGCCGCGTACGGGCCGCTCCTGGATGTCTGGGCGGCGATGACGCCGATGCTGGACTGGTCCTACTTCGGCTTCGTCAAGCGCATGCCGGTGGGGTGACGCGATGAAGGAGCCCGGCTGGAAGCCACTGGAAGCGTCGGTCCTGCGCGAGCGGCTGGAGGAGGTGAAGGCCCTGCTGCTCCAGGCGGCGGCGGTGGGCGTGGCCCAGGACGCCGAGCGGCTGGAGAGGCTGATGGAGCTGGAACAACGCACCCGGGAGGACGCGCGTGGCCGAGTTCAACGACGCCGCTATCGCTGAGCTCCACGGCGCGCTGGAGGTCTGCTGCGAGGAGCTGGCGAAGGCGCTGGAGGAGACGGAGGGCACGGGCGCCACCGGCGCTGACGCTGGGGCCGGGCCCGCGTGGCGGCCGCTGCTGATCGGCGTGCCGCCGGGGCTGGAGCAGCTGGTGGGCATCGTCAAGCCGCCGCTGCAAATCATCATCGCGGTGCTCCAGTTCGTGCAGGCGCTGCTCCAGGCGCTGGCGGCCATCCTCCTGGGGCTGCCGGATCCATTCCGGGCGCTCATCCTCGCGGCCTACGAGCTGCTCAAGGACATCATCAACGACCTGCTCAACGCGGGCGCGTACCTCTACGCGGACGCGCCGGGCATCGGGCCCACGGAGACGAACCTGGCGGAGACGGGCTTCATCCCGAACATCCCCAAGGACTTCAAGGCGGGCTTCGCGCTGGAGCGCCCGCCGGTGACGCCGGATGGCTTCGCGCGCTGGGCGGGGCGGTTCGTCGCGTCCTTCGATGATCCGGGGGACGACTCGCGCCCGACGGTGACGGACGGCGCGCCGGTGCAGGCGGTGTTCATCGTGATGGCGGCGCCGTCGCTGGATGCGCTCCGTCAGGCGCTGTACCTGCTGGGCAAGCTGCTCAACATCAGCGCGTTCAAGAAGGCGTTCGAGAAGTACCCCAGGGGCGCGTTGGATCCGCGCCGCAGCCGGGCGCGAGGCCGGCCGGTGAAGCCGGACTGGAAGTCCGCGCGCATGCGCGACCTGTTCCCGGACCTGGAGAAGCTGCTCATCCTCCCGGAGGCGCTCAGGGCGCTGCTCCTGTCGGTGGACAACCTGGCCACGCTCCTGCGGAGCCTCGCCGCCGCGATGCAGGACAAGGTGCAGGTGTTGATGAAGCTGGCGCAGGCGGTGCAGGCCATCATCGACCTGCTGAACGCGCTCAAGTCCGCGGGGATGTACGCGCTGCCGGTGTCCACGACGGGCGGCGTGGCGGGGTTGAAGCAGGCCTTCCTCACGGCGACGGACCGGCCCCCGGGCGGCTACGTGGGAGGCATCTGCCTGCTGGCGGCGGGGCCCAACCTGGCGAAGGCCGCGATGCTCTGGGAGCTGCTGGGCCTGTCCGCCGCGATGGACCTGGCGTCGGGTGAGCTCACGCTCCAGGACGTGAAGAAGGCGCTGGAGGAGAGCCAGGCGGCCCAGGTGCTGGAGGCGAGCGCGGACGAGGTGAAGGACGCCTGGGGCAACCTGAAGACGACGGCCCAGAAGCAGGCGGACAAGTTCGTGAACGCGGTGGAGAAGGCGCCCGAGAGGTTCGTGAAGGCGGTGGGGCGCACGCCGGAGGAGCTGAAGGCCGCCGCTGAGCGGGGCCGCTCCACGCTGGTGGAGGTGCTGGACCAGTCGAAGGAGCACGTGGAGGAACAGGAGGAGATCCTGGAGGGCATGCTGTCCACGAAGCACTCCCAGCGCCGGGGAGGGCGCTCGCTGGCGATCGGCTTCGGAGGTCCTGGCGCGTCCGAGCGTCCGTCGGGTCCACAGCCGCCCGCCGCTGACACGTCCACGCCGCCACCGGGCACGCCGAAGAAGGGGAACAGCCCGTGAGCGCGGTGACACGCCTGAGCACGGAGCTGGACGGCTGGCAGGCGGCCTGGAAGCAGCTGGAGGCGTTCCTGGACCGCATGGACGGCGTGGCGGATCAGGACGCGCCGCACGTCCAGACGGTGTGCGCGCTCCTGCCGGTGTTCAACGTCATCGAGCGGGCCCGCCGTCGCGCGGTGGGCATCGCGCTCGCACCCGCCCTGGCCGCTGCGCCCCGGGGCGAAGGACTGCCGGCGGTGTCCGCCGGTTCGCTCGTGGGGAGCGAGAGCCGGCTGCCAGGGGTGGAGGAGCTGGAGTTCGCGGTGGGCACCATCGGAGCGGATGGAGACGGGAAGCTCACGGGGGCTGCATTGCTCGCGGGGACGGTGACGCTGTTCGCGTTCCGCGACGAGAAGCACGGCGGCGAGGTGGCGGTGCGGGTCCCCACCTATGACTTCGGGCCCCTGTCGGCGAGCGGCACCGTGGAGGACGCCATCGACGCGGGGCTCTTCACCACGGACCAGCGGAAGGACGCGGCGGAGAGCGGCGTCGCGGAGCTGGGGACCTGGACGGGCCTGCGCGGCACGAGGCGAGCGGAGCTGAAGACGACGTCGGAGACGGTGTCCCTGAGCAACGTGCTGGATGGGCTGTCCGTCAGTTCAGCGTCCAGTGCGTTCGACCCCGTGGCGTCAGGAGCCGCGGCGCGCCAGGGCGAGTGCCTGTCTGACCGGACCGTGCTGCTCCAGGCGAAGGCCACGTTGGAGGAGCAGGGCGCGGTCCCGGAGCTGACGGATGCGCTCCAGCGCGCGGCGGATTCACTGCAGGCCTCGGCGACGGACTACGGCGCGGTGGCCACGGCGCTCCAGGCGCCGCGCACCGTGATTGCGTCCGTGTCGGGGCTGGCGTCGTTGAAGACCACGCTGCGGAGGGCGGATTCACCGGGCATCCCCGGACAGCTGTCCAATGAGCTGACGACGTTGGACATCGAGGCGGGCAAGGGAATGGACGAAGCGGTGGCGTCGCGGCTGGCGTATCCGGACGGTTCGCTGCGGATGCTCCGGACGTTGGAATGGTCGCTGCGCTTCCACTGGGTGTTCCGTCAGCGATGGTTCGATGTCCGCAACCGGGCCGCGCTGGCACCGCTGCTGAAGCTCGTGCTGAAGCCATTCTGCGACAGCCTGACGCGGGTGCTGGCGGGACAGTCCACGGGAATCCCGCTGGTGGGACCGGTGGCCCTGGTGAAGGACACGCTCACGCAAGCGACGGCGTTGTCCGTGACGCCCACGGTGGACCTGGGACAGGTGCAGCCGGGCCACGTGGTGCACGTGGGAGGGGACCGGCCCACGCTGGCGCTCGTGCTGGGCTGGGAGGTGAAGGGGGCCGAGAAGCGCCTGCGAATCGCCCCCCTGAATGTGTCCATCGCGACGGACGCGAAGCTGCCGGGAGTCGCGGGGTTGGTGCGGAGTGGCACGCCCGTGGACGGGAGCGCGGTGTCGGTGTCGTCACAGGAGCTGATGGACGGGCACGCGACGGCGGGGCCGCAAGCGGACAGCGTGGTGCAGGAGCTCATCGCCCTGGGCTCGAAGCTGAACCTGATCCTGGGTCAGGGCGGAGGCGCGCTGGGACTGGTGCCTCCGGCGGTGGCCGCGCCGTATCCAGGCCAGACGTTCAAGTTGCTGCCGCCGGTGGAGGTGGGCGCGACACGGCTGTTCCTGGACGGCATCCCGCTGGTGAGCACGTCTGGATCGAGCAAGCCGGTGCAGGTGGCGAGGCCCGGGGAGCTGATGCTCGTGCGCGGAGCGGACGACGAAGGCACGTGGTGGCAGGGCGTGGCCACCGTGGACACGGTGGACGTGCGCACAGGGGCGGCGGCCCGAGCGGACGACGAGGTGACGACAACGCCCACGCCCCTGTGCTGCGGGGACGACGAGGAGGTCGTGGTCATCACGCTGCGCGACCTGCAGATGCCCAAGGCGCTGGTGCGCGACGTGACGCTGCGGCGCGACTTCAAGGGCTTCGGAGGCCCCAGCCTCGCCACGGGAGTGATGCTCCCCATCGAGCTGGACTCAGGCACGGCGAACCTCACGGTCCAGGACGGCGGAGTGACGAAGACGGTGCTGAGGGACCCGGAGTTGAGGGCCGCGACCACGGTCCTCAAGTCCTGGCTGGGAGTGCCGACATGAGCGAAGCAAGAGACGACCTCTTCGCGGTGGCCGCGCTGCTGGCGGAGCTGGACCGGGTGCTGAATCCGCTGGAGCGGGGGGAGCGCGGAGACTTCAAGGTGGACCCGCCGCTGCCACCCTCCCTGCCAACGCCAGGTGCGCAGAAGCGGGGAGGGGAGTCAGGCCGCGCGGTGAAGGCTACGTCGCCCTCGCCGGGTCCCAGGTCGATGGGGTTCAGCGACCCAGAGGACATGCCGCCACCCGTGCTCAAGCTTCCCGCGCGGGTCGAAGTCCCGGCCGTCACGGAATCGATCGCGCCCAACCGCCGTCGAGTGCCACGGCCTGTCGGTACGTCGGCACAACCCCAGGAGCCACGGCCACGGATTGAACCCGTACCGCGGCTCCAGGACGGAAGGTTTCCCCCCACGCTCGCGCTCCCCGTTGTCCCCAGCGTCCCAGAACTCCACAAGGAGGTCGCGGAGCCACGGCCACTTCGTCCTCACACCCAGGCCCGGGATGTCCCTTCGCAACGAAGCGACCAGCCTGAAGCGGAAAGGCAGAAGGACCCTGCGGTCCCTCCCGTGGTCGAAGCACGCGAGAACGCTCCAGGTCCGCGAAGGAGCCGGGTGCCAAGACCCGCCGAGGAGAGGAGCGCCCAACCCCCACGGATCAGCGCACGGGTTCCGGAGTCCCCAACACGCCGCCATCGCGTCGCGCGCGCCGCCACCACACAAGCGCCACCAGGGGTTCCACCAGTGGAGCAAAGCGAGACGCCCGCCAGGGCACCGCCACGGACGAGACGGACACCCCGAGTCCTCGACCGACCGCCGGCACCGGACACTCGAAAGGCCCCACCGTTCCAGGCGGAGCTCGGGCCCCGTCGCCACGACAGACCTGAATCACGGACTCCGCGTCCTTCCCAATCGGAGGAACGGGGAGAGTCCATCCTCCTCCCATCACGTGGCACGAGGCACACCGCACCAGCGCCAGTGCACATCGAAGTGAAGACGCTGCTTCCTCCGCAGCGAGTCCAAGCCCCGCCACGCCCCGAAGCACCGGATGAAGAACCCGTGTGGGAAGAGGCACCGGAATACGAACTGGAAGCCAGCGCACGGGCCTTCTTCGTGAACGGCCGCCGCCTCACGGAGAAGGACGCCGAAGCGCTCCAGCAAGCAGAACAGCGACTGCGGCGCCGGATGACCGGCCGCTCGTTGTGGAGGAGGCGAGGATGAACGCACTTCCTCCAAGGCAGCGATTGGGCCACCTGCTGCGCTCCCTCACGAAACACCTCCCGGGCCAGCTCGAAGGCCTGTTGGAGAACGCCCGGTTCAAGGACGGCGCCGCGGCGCTCCAACGACTGGCGGACCCGGCGCACGTGGAGATGGCCCTGGCGCGCATGTCGCCAGAAGAAGCCGGCTGGCTCGCGGACCTGCTCACAGAGCGCTGGTCCTGGATCGCCGGAGTCCAACTGGAGCCCGAAGTGGCCATCGTCGCGCCAGAGGAACTCTGGATCGGCGCGGAGCCCATCCGTCTGCCGTTGTCGCTCGCGGCGGTGGGCCTGGACGAAGGGTTCGAAGCCGTTTGGGAAGGCGCGGTCCTCCCGAGCCCACCCGCATCCAGCGCCACGCTCCTCGCGAGGCCTCCTGAAGGCAAGACCCCCGGAGTCGCCAAGGTCCGGGCCCAGGTCCGCGCGAGCGTGAAGGGCCAGCGCTGCGTGCTCATCGCGCAGGCGCAGGTCGCGCTGAGGCGGCCTTCGGTGGTGGTGAGCGATGACCGGCGCAGGCTGCTGGCCCAGGATCACGCGGGCCGCCCGGCGGTGGGCTGCCGTCTGGAAATCGGTCCGGACGTGCACCGCACCGGAGCAGGAGGCCTGGTGGAACTGGAAGTCCCAGCCCCACCCGGCGTGTCGCTCAAGCTGGAAGGCATCCCCGCCGGCCGCATTCCCGGAGGCAACCCATGAAGACGATGACGCCCCAGACTCGGAAGACACCCGACCGCAAGCCCGCCATGAACAAGGCCATCGCGCCCTCGCAGCAGCCCAAGACGGACACAGCCAGGGCTCAGCTGGGAGCCACGGCCAAGGGACCCACGATGAAGGCCGCGGCCGGGGGCAGCTTCAAGGCGAAGAGCGCACCCCGGATCGCCGCGAACCCCAGCATCCGGATTCCGAAGAAGTAGCGCGGCATCCGGCCACGAGGAGTGGCATTGCAACTCTTCACGTGAGTCGTTGCCGCTTCACTCATGAAAGGCTTGCTTGACGAGGTCTGTTTTTCCGGCGCACAGTGGTGTCATTGCTCATACTTCCCATTGGGGGACACCCGTGCGCGTCTGCGAGGAGATGGGGAGGCTCATTCAGGAGCGATGGGTCAAGTACAACCATGATGAGGAGGCTTTTCCCGAACTCGCGGCGCGTGTCCTGCGGGAGATGGCTCCGTACAAGGGCTTCGACTCCATGGCCCCCATTGAATGACTGTTCAGAACCCGGGACTTCCCTCGACAGCTGACCGCACGGTCCGACTTCGGGCAGCCGCCCATCACGGTGTTCTCCGACCACCGGCTCGTCATTGATCTCTATTACTGGCTGGATGGCACCACCGATATCCACCAGCACGGGTTCAGTGGTGCCTTTCAGGTCGTCTGGAGCGTCCCTCCGTGACGTGCGTCGTGAGGACCCTGCATACCCCCAACGCGGGGGTGCAGTACTCCTACAAGAAGCCCTTTCTGGCCATCGACTCGACCTACGAGGACGTCCAGACCAACAGGACTCTCCAGTCACTGACATTCCTGCGAGACAGCCCCCATGCGGTTCGCAAACGCTTGCTGTCGGAGCTGAACGAGCGGTCGGACATCCACACCTGCTATCTCCTCTTCAAGCGCTTGCTGGAAATCTGCCTGCACCCACCTCACGGGGCGGACATGATCCGAAGGCCATGCTCGCGCACCAGCGTGGCCCGCGCGGCTTCGGACACAGCCGTCTCGCGCAGATCGATTTCACGAAGGAGGTGTTCCAGCCGGGGTGCGGAATCGGGGGCTACCAGAGACTGGAGCTCGAAGGTGCGGCGAGCGAGGCCTGGCAGGATGCCCCGGGAGTGCTGTCGGGCAGCGCGGGGGTGGCGCTCACGCTCCTCGCGGCGACCACCCATATTGAGCCCCATTGGGATCGTATGCTCTTGATGGACCTGCCTCCTGGAGCTCCCACTGTGGGAGCACCCTCCCGCGAACCCTGAGAGAAACGCCGCATGCCTTCTTTCCCAAACGAACCACGCGGAGCAGGGGAGCGCCCACGAGGGTCCGCGCCCTGGCGGATCGTCCTGGGCGTGTGTCTATCCTTCGTCGCCCTGTCGGTCGCCGGCTATCTCCTGACCGGGTCCTCCAACCCTTCGCAGGGAACCGGGGCCGAGCCCTCCGCGTCCGCCGGGGAGGTGAAGGTGGCCGCGGCCGCCGTCCCGTCGAGTGCTCGCGAGCCGCGGGTGGCTCCGCCTCGTGAGCAGCCTTCGCCCCCATCCTCCGGCCAGCAAGCCAGGTCCTCCGCATCGTCCCTGGCCCCCACGATGCCCGCGGTCCGCTCCTCCCCGGGGGAGCGTGCCGGGCCTTCCGAGGAAGCGCGGCCTCTCGTGCGTGCGGCCCTCCCTCCGTCATCGCCTCCGCCGCCTCCTCCTCCGGTGGAGAGCCGCTCGTCCTCGGTCCACACGGGCTCGCTGCCTCGCGAGTCCGTGAGGGATGTCATCCAATCCCTGCGGCCTGGCGTGAAGGCATGCTTCGAGAAGGCGGCCGTGCGCTACCCCGGGCCTCAGAAGGTGACAGTCGCCTTCACCCTCCAGGGGCAGGGGACGTCTGGATTCATCGAGGATGAGGAGATCGTCGACTCCTCCATTCCGGATCCCTGGTTCCAGGCCTGCTTCGTGGAGGTGCTTCACTCCGCCACCTTCTCGGCGCCGTCTGGGGGGACGGTCCGAATCACCTATCCCTTTGTCTATCAGCCGAACCGGGATGCGGGGACCTGAGCCAGGCTAGCGCCCACCCAACCGACCGGAGGCTACAGGTTGGTTCCCCGGTGGATGATGAGGTCCTTCAGCCGCCCCGTCACAAAGAGCTCTCCCTCGGCGAGATAGCCCAGGTCGCCTGTCCGGAACCACCCGTCGTCCGTTCGCGAGGCGGTTGATGGCCACCTTGCGTACCAGGATGGCCTCTCTTCCTGCTCCCCTCCACTCCGCCTCGCACGCAGCTGTCAGGTAGGCGGCTGGCGCTCCGCCCGCTCAAATGCGGGGCCCGCTCAAGGCGCGGACACCACCCACCGAGCGGCGCCCACCGCCGACGCCTCTTCGCGACGGGATGTGCACACCGGCTGCTCTCGTCCCCCGCACAGCAGGCCTCCCTGCGCCCACTGCGGAATCGAAGCCACGAGCCCCTCCACGCCCCAGGGAGAAGCGCGCGAAGCCCCGTCGTCCCGCATCGAATTGCCCCATGGGAACAGCCGGCCATCCGGACCACGGGCCGCCATCTCCCATTCCTCACTGGAAGGCAGCCGCAGCGCCGCGCCTTCAATGCGTGACAGCGCCGAGCACAGCGCTTCCGCCTCCCCGAAAGTGCACGGCAACGGCTCCTCCACATCCGGCCCCGCCGTCCC
Organism: Corallococcus sp. CA049B; assembly: GCF_003611685.1. Taxonomy (NCBI): domain Bacteria; kingdom Pseudomonadati; phylum Myxococcota; class Myxococcia; order Myxococcales; family Myxococcaceae; genus Corallococcus; species Corallococcus sp. CA049B. The sequence goes on from NZ_RAWC01000005.1 coordinate 60,383, forward strand.
CACCGGCCCCTGCGAAGCCGCCATCGCCCAGGCCGCCGCGGCCCGGCTCACGGGCACCCGAGCGACAAAGAACCCCGGTGACTTCACCCGCCGCAGCGTCGGCCCCGTCCCAAGCCAGTGCTCCACCGGAGGCACCCAGCGCGCCTCCAACCCAGAGCGGCGCAGCCGGTACGTGCCCTCCCGTTCCACCACCGCTTCGGGCAGACCCTCCGGACGCGACCCTGGATCCACAGGAGTCGTCAGCGCATGCAGCAGCAGCGTGGGATCGTCCCGCACGTCCGCGGGACCCGACAACGCGCGCAGCAACGGAGCCATCCGCTCACGCTTCGGTGAACCCTCCGGAGGCAAAGGCCTGCCCGCCAGCACCTGGGCCACCAGGTCCCGCAGGTTCGAATAGAACTGCCGGTCCCTCGGGTCCGCACCCTCCCGCGTCGAAGTAGGCATCCGCGCCTCACGCAGCGCCGGCAGCACCTCCCTCGCCTGGAGCCGAGCCGCCGCCATCACCGCCGTCACCCGTACCTCCGCGTCCGCGTCTACCAGCGCGGCGCGCAGCACCGCGTCGACGTCCGGATTCGACGCAGGCTGATCATGGATGAGCCAGCGCAACACCTGCCGCCGCTGCTCCTCCCCCGGCAGGTGCGCGAACAGCACGGAGCGGTCCGGGTGCGCTTCCTTCTCCTCCTTCAACCGCGCGAACGCCTCCTCCGTCCCATCCGGCACCAGCGACGCGAGCACACGCTCCGCGGTCCGCGACACGCTGAACTCCGGATGGAACCGCAGCGCCGCCACGCGCTCCATCGACGAGCGCTCGCGCAGCGCCTCCGTGGCCAGCAGCCCCAGCAGCACGTCCTGTGTCTCCGACGACGCCAGCAGCGCCGCGAGCGCCGGGGCCTCCAACACGGGCAACGCCTTGCGCACAATCGCCCATTCCCCCACGGCGTCAGGTCCGGAGAACTCCAGCACCCGCAGCCGGAGCACCGGGTTGAACGTGTAATGGAGCGCCGAGCCCGTCGCGCGCTTCACGTACACCGCCAGCTCCGGCTCACCGGGGATGAGCGGAGGCGTCTGGCTTTCGGACTGGAGGAACCAGCCCATCGCCTCCAGCACCCGGTCCATCGCCTCGAACGAAACCTCCGGCCGCGTGACGAGGGCAGGGGAGCGCATCAGGCGGGCTTCACTCGCGCATGCAGGGATTCGCCCACCCGCGCCACCGGCCGCCCCTCCAGGCCCGCGAAGTACGCGCGCGCCGCCCAGAAGAGGTCCTTCCACTCGAGCGTGCCCGCCGCCGCCTTCATGGGGAAGGCCTCCACGAACGCCTCCCACGCCGGGCGCACCTCCTGGGCCGGGGCCTTCCGCAGCCGAGCCGTCGCCAGGTAGCGCACGAAGCCCTGGACGTTGAACCCGAACGTCTGCCCCGGCGTGAAGTCCTCCGTCAGCGCGCCGCCGCCCACGAACCGCGCCGCCAGCTCCGGCGGCCCCAGCGCCAGCGCCACCAGTCCACACCGGTACGCCAGGTCCTCGTGCAGCGTCCGGCGCACCTTCATCAGCGCCTCCAGCCACGCCTCCACGGGCGAGCCCGCCAGCAGTCCCTCCAGCACGCCCGCGCACTCCTGCGCGTTCACGAACGACAGCACGTTGATGACCTGCGCGGGCCGCAGGGAGCCGAAGTCCCTCGCGACCTGCTGGAGCGCGGGCCCGGCCAGCCGTGACAGGGGCTCCGCCAGCGCCCGGCCCTCGGAGGGCTCGCACAGCACCAGCGCCAGGGTGAGCGTGTTGCTCAGCGGCCCCGCCTCCCGCGCGGGGACGTTCACGTTCTTCAACGCGGAAGGCGTCAGGAGCCTCACGGTCTCCTTCGCGTTCGCGCACTCACGGCCACCGGAGAAGAGCGCGCTCCAGGTGGTGGGGATGTCGACCGGTTGCTCCGCCATGCGTCCTCCATCGCCCGTCATCGCTGCTTCCGCCGCTTCTCGAAGATCGCGAGGTGGCGCTCCCTCCGCTTGCGGTACAGATCCTTGACGTGCTCCGCGGCCTGCCGCAATCGCCCGGGAAGCTCACCGTTCTCCATCTGTGCCTGGAGCTTGGGAAGGACGCGTGACACCGCCTGCACGCGCGGGTTCTTGCGCCGAGCCAGCCGCTGCGCGTTGTCCTCGGCCCACGCCGCGAAATCCAACCCCTGCGCCACCTCCACCAGCGTGTCGAGGTCCTTCTCCGTCAGCGTGAACTCCTCCAGGTAGTCCTCCAGCTTCCCGTACTCCTTGACCTCATCCGGAAAGCCCGCCGCGAGCAGCACCAGTCCCTTGGCCTCGCCCTCGCCCAGCTCGCCAATGGTCTTGAGGGGCGTGTCGCAGTACGGGCACGCGTCCGGGTCCGGCACCACTTCCGTGTCGCGCTTCGTGACCACCAGCTTCTGGTGCACGGTGAACTTCGAACCGCACACGTAGCAGGTGACTGTCCTGGATGGAGGACCACGCATGGCGTCTTGACCTCATGGGGGCCATCGCCCCGGAAGCAGATCGATGAGACGGCGGCCAAAGGTCTCCGCGTCCACCTCGATGGGTTGTGAATAGTAGCTCGCCCCGAACAGGTAGTACGTGCCGCCGGAGCCGGGAAGGTTGCCCGCCCACAGCGCCGCGAGCGGATGCGCGGACTTGCGCCCCAGCGACTCCAGATACGCCTGATAGGCCTGATAGTAGTGCCGGGACTCGTGGACGATGGTGCCCACCGCTTCGCCCACCGTCAGCCCCTTCGCGATGACCAGCCGGCCCCGCTTCTTGTACGGCCTCAGCCGCCCGCTCTTGAGCTTCTGGAAGTTCCAGCTCATGTAGCCATAGTCCCCCTTCAGGCTCTTGAAGAGGACGTCCGGCCGCCGTGACTTCGGGATGCCCAGCGCCTCGAAGGTGGCCTCCGCCGCCTCGCGCAGCGCCAGCTCCTTGTCGATGGGCGTCAGCCCGGCGAAGCGCTTGGGGTCGAGTTCGGGAATCTGGACGAGCCGGTCGCGGATGTCGCGCAGCTGCGCGCGCTCGAAGGTCAGGAGCTTCCGCGACTTCCACTGGAGGGACTCGGTGATGTCGAAGCCTCCCCATCCCAGCACCGTGCCGCCCACGAGCGTGCGGACCCGCTTGGTTTCATCCAGCCCCGTCACCGAGTCCACCACCTCCTCCACCGAGGCCGGCTTGACGGGTGGGGGAGGCATGAACTTCTCGTCGATGCGGACGATGGTGCCCGCGACCTCGTCGGGATTCAGTCCGCGCACCAGGGGCGGCCGGGCCTCCTGTTGGATGCCGTGCTTCGCGAAGAGGCCGGTGCCGGGTTCGGCGCCGTTCACGGCCTCCTCCACCCGCTTGAGCGCCTGATCCGCGACGCCGAGGTCCTTCGACTTGAGGGCCGCCTTCAGGTCCGCCTGGAGCTGATTGACGCGCGCCAGGTCCTCCACCGCGCCCTCCGGCAGCTTCCGGGTGAGCAGATCCAGCTCGCGCCAGGCGCTGGCCACCCGCTCCACGCGCGCGGACAAGGCGCGGGGCGGCATCTTCGTCCTGGGCCCGACGCGCAGCTCGATGCGCACCCGCCACTCATCCAGGGCGGTCTTGATCGCCGCGACGTGCGCCGGGCCCAGCTGGTGGGCGCGCGTCCAGTTGGGGTCGTCCAGCGCCTCGCGCAGCAGCTCGAAGTTGCGCGGCAGGGTCCCGCCGGTGGAGGTGAACTTGCGGAAGCGCGGCTCTTCCCTGCCGCCCTTGACCTCCATGATGTGGATGTCCGCCTTCGTGGGATTGACGCCGTCATCGAACTGGAACAGCAGCTCGTCGAAGCCGCTGCCCTGCTCGCCCTTGGGCTTGAAGGTGACGCGCTGGAACTCCTTGCCTGGCCCCAGCCGGTCGCCCAGGTTCTCCTCGGTCATCCGCAGGGAGGCGACCTTCTCCAGCTCGTCGCCCTCCCTGCGGATGAAGTCGCCGCGGGTCTCCCAGCGGTTTCCCGAGCGGGCGGAGTGGATCTCCTCGATGAGGATCTTCTCGCCGTTCGCCTGGGTCTTTTCGACCAGGCGGTAGTAGCGCTTCTCGTATACGCGGCGCTTCTTGTTGAACTTCAGCTCCTCCCAGGCCGGCCCCACCTGGGCCAGCGACTCTCCTTCCGCCAACTGCTGCGTGGTGCGCTGGAGCTGCGCCTCCGTCAGCGGCGTGCGCTCCATCAAGGCGACCTTCGGATCCTCCAGGTCGGGCCGCTGGAGGGAGTACGGGCCCACGTCCGCGCTCGCGTGAACGTGGGAGGTCTGGGGCCAGTCGCCCTCGGCCAGGTCCCCCTTGGGCACTTCGGGTTCGCCAGGAGGCTTGGGCGCCTCCACCTTGGGTGGCTTCGTCTCCGGGACCACCACCTCCGGCGGCTTCGGCGCGGGGAACAGCTCCATCTGCTGGGGCGTCGGCACCTCCGGCTCCGGCGGCTTCACCGGCTTTGGCGCGGCGAACTCCATCTCCAACTGCCGGGCCCCCTCCACCTCCGGCGGCTTTCCCTCCGGTGCCGGCGGGGGCACGGGCGGCTCCTTCTTGCTGAACAGCCGCGGCGGTTCATTCAGGTACTGCGGCTTCGAGCGCACGCCCTGGCCGAACTCCGCCATCTCCACCGGCGTGAAGGCATCCACCTCCTTCATCCGCTGGCGCAGGTTCTCCAGCGTCTTCTTCCCCTGACGGATGCGGCGGGTCGCCTCCGCGGGCTCCAGGGTCACGCCGCGCTTGCCCTCCAGCGACGTGAGCAGCGACTCCTGCGCCGCGATCTCCAGCCGCAGCTTCTTGCGGTACAGCTCGAACTGCTTCTCGATGGGCAGCTGGTCCCAGTGCCGCAGCGCCGTCTCGTCCAGCGACCTCACCAGCTCGCGCGTCGCCTTGTCGTGGCGCTGGAGCAGGTGCAGGCCCTCCTCGCCCAGCTCCGACAGGTCCGCGCCCGCCTTGACGATGAGGGTGGGCTTGCCGCGCCGGAACATCGTGACGGCCTGCGCGGACTTGCTGCCGGTGAGCGCTTCGAAGTCGCCCTCGGAGAGCATCTCGATGGGCGTGTTCGCGAACGCCTTTCGTTGCGCGGGCGGGATGTGCTCCAGCAGCTCCTTGCGCATCGCGCGCTGGAGCTGCTTCCTGTCGAAGTCGCCGGACATCTGCTTGAGCAGGCCGTCGTCGAACTCGCGCAGGAACTCCTTCATGTTTCCGGCGGGGTTCTCCGCCTTCCACTTCCTGAAGAGGGTCAGCCGCTCCTTCGGCGTGCCCCGGAAGTGGAGCAGGTCCTGGGTGCGCGGCGGCACGTGGGGCTTGGAGATGCCGCCCAGCGCGCCCAGGCCCCCTGCCATCACCGCGCCCGGCGCCGCCTGCATCGCGGTGCCGGCCAGCACGTTGAAGAGCGCGTTGCCGCCCTTGTAGTTCTCGTCGTTGAGGACGTTGCCCAGGAACGCGGAGGGCACGGACTGCGCCAGGCCTTCCGCGCCCTGGGCCAGGCCGTGCGCCGTCATCCGCGCCACCACGCCGCCTTCCTCCGCCATGCGCGCCAGGAAGCCCAGCTTGAGCAGCTTGGTGCCCATGCCGGCGGTGGCCGCGGCGGTGAGCGCGTCCACGGCGCCCACGCCCGCGTCGGTGGCCGCCTCCTCCCAGCCGTAGGCGCTGCCCTTCAAGGCGGCCTTGGTCAGCATCGTCACGGCGGCCGTCGCCACCGCCGTGCCCACCAGCACCGGCGTGCTGGCCATGAACGCGCCGAACGCGGCCCAGAACCCCACGCCCGCGGGCGGGAAGAAGATGCTGACGACGACGCCGATGATGATGACCACCGCCATCACCACCACGGAGAGGATGGTCACCAGCCGGTCGGTGATGAAGTCCACCTGCTCGCGGTGCATCTGCACAGCCTCGTCGGCGTACTCGCCCTGGCGCTGCACGCGCTCGGACTTCTTCTCCCAGTCGTCCTGCCACTGGCGCAGCCCGTCGACGGTGTAGTTCTTGTCCCCCGGCTTGGGGCGCATCCGCTCGTGCAGCTCCAGCGCGCTCACCTCGGCGTCGAGCGCGGACGCCTGGTCCAGCACCAGCTGGTACTCCGACGACGCCATGCTGTTGGTGGAGCGCGCCTCGAAGTGCACCCGGCGCCAGGCCCGGTCCGCCTTCTCCCGGGGCGTGACGGGCTCGCCGTAGTCCACCATGTCGAGGATGTCGAAGGCCTCGCGCCCGCTCAGCTCCTCGTCGATGCGCGCGCGGAAGCGCTCGAAGGGCGTGCGCGTGTCGCCAGGGTCGGCGGGGTGGTCCTTGGCCCACTCCTCGGCCATGGCTTGAATCTCCGCCTTCGTCTTCCCGGCGAAGACCTCTTTGAGCGCGTCCTCGTCCGTGCCCACGCCCTGCACGGCGTACTGAACGATCTCCGCGTCGGTGAGGTAGCCCTTCTGGAGCATCGCCGCGACGGCGTCCCGGTCCGCGCCGGAGGTGTCCATCAGGACGGCCTGCTCGAAGCCCGCCTGAAGGTGCGTGCCCTCCACGTAGGCGCTGTCGTACTCGGCGGCCAGCGCCTTCATGTTCGCCTGCGCGTCGGCCTGGGCCTGGGCCTTCGCCTTGCCGTCCACCTCCTTGCGTTCCTTCGCGACGCGGGCCTGGACCTTCTCCGGGCTCCACTTCTCCAGGAACTCCAGCTCGCTGATGCGGCCCTTGCGGCGGTCCTCCTCGGTGAGCGGTCCCTCGCTGGCGGGCTTGACCTTCGCCTCGTCCAGCGTGCGCTCGATGTCCATCCGCTCCTGGATGTCCAGGTAGCCGTCGCGGCGCGCGTCGGCGATCTGCCGCTTGCCCTGCGCGGACATGGCGTCGCGGATGATCTTGTCGTCCGCGTAGAAGATGCTGGTGTGCTCGATGCGGATGCGCGCGGCATCCACCTGGAGCCCCTTGTCGTCGCGCAGGCCCTCGATGAGCTTGAGGTCCTCGCCCTTCATCTCGTCGTGGAACGCGGCGCTGAGCGCGCTCTCCCCGGCGGTGCGCTCGGTCCACTCCGGTCCGTATTGCTTCTCGTACGACGCGTCGATGGCCTGGTTGCGCTTGAGCAGCTCCGCGCGGAACGTCTTGGAATCCCAGCCGTACTGCTGCGCGTCTGCTTCCGTCTCCTTGCGGATGCGGTCGTAGACGCCCTCCATGGCCTTGCGGTCGGTGCCCAGGCCAAAGAACCACCCGCCGCGCATGGCGCGGTCCATCTCGATGGCGCGCGCGTCCTCGGTGCGGCCCTCCACCAGGGCGTGCATCTCGTCCGCGTCGTGCGTCGTGCGCGCGCCGCTGCGCAGCTCGTCGTCCATCTGGGCGACGAGGTCCTTGCCGTATTTCTGCTGGTAGGCCTTCTTGATGACTTCGATCTGCTCCGGCGTCTTGCCGCGGAGCAGGTTGAAGATGGCGTCCTCGTCCGTGCCCCAGCCGGTCCCGAGGAAGGTGCCCTCCATGGCGTCGTTCAGCTCGACGGCGGCGGCCTTGGCGGCGTTGCCGGAGAGCAGGGCTTCCGCCCTGTCCCAGTCATGCGTGGTGGTGCTGAAGAAGTCGTCCAGCTCGCTCTTGAGCCGCTCGCGCAGGTTCTCGTCGTGCTCCTGCTGGTAGAGGACCTCGATGTAGTGGCCCTGCAGCGGGTTGAGGTTGGCGAGCGCGTCGAAGATCTTCTTCTCGTCCGTGCCCCACTGGTCCACGCCCTCCCAGACCTTGAGGGAGATGTTGCGGGCGCGGTTGCTGAAGAGGGGCTCCTGCTGGTCGACGACGACCTTCAGCCGCTCCAGGTCGGTGGACGCGAGCAGCTCCTTCTCCAGGGCCTCCATCAGCGGCTTGCGGCGCTGGCCGATGATGCGCACGGCCAGGCCCTCCGCGAGCGCCTGCACCGCGTCCTTGCCCCCCTTGCCGTAGTAGGAGAGCAGGATGGCCTTCTGCTCCTCGCTGAGGGCGCGGTTGCCCTGGATGGCCTCCGCGTCCAGCGCCTCGCCCTGGCGCAGGCGCACCTCCGCGAGGAACAGCATGTTCTGATCCAACGACGTCTTGTTCTCCGCCGCGCGAGCGGCCTCCCACGCGCGGCTCTCGTCGTGGGCGGCATCCAGCCAGTCGATGATCCACCCGAGCAGCCGGTCCCAGAAGCCGCGCTCGTAGCCGATCTGCTTCGCGTGCCAGTCGCGGATGACCTCCCGGGCCTCCTTGCCCGCGTCGTGCAGCTCCTGCTGGTAGCGCTCCACGCTCTGGTCGATGTCGCGCTTCGCCTTCGCGACGACAGCGCCAAGCTCCTTGCGGCGGTCGTCCAGCCACTTCCTGGTGGGGCGGTACGCCTCCGTGGCCGCCTTGAGCTTCACCGGATCATCGCCAGCGTCCTTCTTGAGCTCCCACTCGTCCTGGAGCGCGGCGAGCTCGTAGGCGTGCATCTGGTCGCTGGCGGCCTTCGCGAAGGACTCCTTGAAGCGCTTGCCGTTCTGGTCGTACCGGACGACCCAGTTGCTCACCTTGGTGTCCACGGCCGCGATGAGCGCGTCGCGCTTGCGCCGGGCCTCGGTCAGGTCGACGCCGCCCTTGATGGCGGCGGCCTTGGCCTCGGACTGCGCGTCGATCGAGGCGCGCATGCGGGACAGGGAATCGGCGAAGGACTTGCCGCTCTCCTCCAGGCTCCTCTTCGCCTCCTCGTGGGCCTTGCTGAGCGAGCCGGCGGTGGCGGCGTGCGAGTCCACCAGCTGCTTGCGGCGGGCCTCCACCTTCGCGTCCAGGTCCGCCTTCTTGATCTGCGCGGCGTCCGCGACGCGCTGGAGCTCCGCGGCGAAGAGGGGGCGTTCGGCGGCGATGAGCGGCACGCCCCAGGACGCATCCAGGCCGCCCGGGACATAGGCCTCGCGGGCCTTCTGGACGGAGGCATCGGCGTACTTGTCCGGAGCGGCGAGCAGCCGCGCCAGCACGTCGCCAATGTCCACGCGAGCGAAGTCGGGGACGTTGATGGGCGCGGGGGCGGCCTGCTCGAGGACGGTGATGCCCTTCGCGGGTTCCTTGGGTTGGACCTTCGCCTTCTTCTGCTTTTCGGCCTGGGCCGTGATCTTCTTCTGGAGGCGCGTCCAGTCCTTGAGCTTCTCCGGGTCGGTGGGCTTGGGGCCGCCGGGCTTGTAGACGATGTCGCCGAGCGGGCCCTTGATGAGCGTGTGCCCGCCGTCGTCGCGCATGAGCTGCGCGCCAATCTCCGGCACGTGGCCCAGCGGGCTCTTCCGCAGGTCGGGGAGCCTGGCCTCCTTGACCTCCAGCTTCCGTTCGCACTTCGCATCCACCAGCGAGGAGGCCTTGCCGGTGGGGTCGTCCGGGATGGCCGGAAGGTCCTTGGGCTGCTTCGCCGGGGTGATGGCCTTCTTGCCCTCGTCCTCCAGTTGCTTGAGGCGCGCGGCGCGGACCGCGTTGGGGTCCACGGCGGCCTGGATGATCTTGAACGTGTAGCGAGGCGCGGGAGGAAGCTGGGGCTCCGGGACCCGAGCCGTGCTGCTGGCGATGCGACCCTTCCATGCGGCGACCGGATCCGCGTCCGTGCTCATCGCCGGAGCGGAGGGGATGGGCCCTGCCGTGGCAGGCGCTGCCGGAGCAGGAGGCGGAGCGGGAAGGAGGGCAGGGGGCTCCACCGCCGCGACGGCGCCCGTTGGATCCGGCGCGGTTTCGAGACCGTGCTGGATGCCCTGGACGCCCTGCGCGTGGGCCGCGGCCAGCTCCTTCTGCCAGTCCATCGCGGCCGGCGGCACGGGCACCTTGGGACCTGCGTCGACCGTGGCATCCGTCTGGATGGAAGGGGGCTCCAGGGGCCCTGCGCCAGGGGACGCCTGACGGACGACGATGTGGACGTCGCTCTGGCCCGACAGCCCGGTCACCCGCGTGTCGATGCGAGCGGCGTCGTCCATGCCGCCAGGGGCCGTCCCCGCGGGGATGGAGGCGGGTGCGGGAGCCTGATCCGGCGTTGCCAGTTCACCTCCCGCGCTGGGCGCATCGACGGTGGTCGCTGCAAGGTCATCGGGCGCGGGAGAGGTGCTGCCCCCAAGTCCCGCCGCTTCGGACTCCTCGGTGCCAGTGACTGGCGTGAGGTCTGAATCACGGGCCTCGGCGAGCCGCGCGGCGGTGTCTCCCAGTTGTTCAGCGGAGCCCGGAGGCAGCACGGCCATGCGCGCCGCATCACGCCGCCGAGCCTCCTCCTCCTGCTGCGCGACGGTCGCGGGCTGGGACGCGCCCGCCGCCTGCGCGAGCCCGGTGTTCGGCTGTGGCGAGAGCCCATGGATGCCCAGCTCCGCCTCGACGGCGCCGGGCGTGGAGAGCAGCGCGACCTCCGGCGGGTGGACCGGACAAGGCTCGAAAAGATGCGAGCGCGGACCGCCCAGAGTGCGCCACGCCGGGTCGCTCCAGCGGCGCTCCAGGTCGCGCGCGGCATCGCGAAGCACGGGCCCGTGAAGGGCAGGGGCCGCGCCCTTCAGTGACGCGAGCCGTGCCGCCAGCTCACGTGCGGGATTGGACGAGGAGGGGCCCCGGGGAACGACCCCCGGAGCACGGGGAAGGGCCGCGGAGGACGAGGGAGTGCGCCCGGAGTTCTTCCGGAGCATGGCCTTGGCGGAGGCCTTCGGGCCCTGGTCACGGATGCGCACGGTCCCCCCCGCACCATCAGCGCGAGGGACGCTAGGTCATCTCCACATCGAGGACCAGCGAGGCCCGGATGGGATGTCCATGACTGCTCCAGAAGCGGTGGAGCAGGTCGAAGTCATAACTCTCCTGGACGCGAGGTGTGAGCTTGCGGCCATCCAGCTCGTGCGGGAGTCCACGTGAGAGCAGCCCATGCAGCACGCCGAGCAGCTCATGTTCCTCCTCCGCGCGGTGCGACCACGCGGAGACGATGAGCCCCAGCCGCAGCGCACCGTTCTGCGCAACCGCCAGCCGGTAGAGCGCGAGCGACACCGCGGGCCGCTTCCCCGCGAGCGCCTCCCGCGTGGGAGAGCCGTGGAGGATGTGGACCTCCTTCAGGAAGTGTTGTCTGAGCTGCGAGTCCAGTGCCTCCTGGAACACCTCCGCCACGCGCCGCAGGCGTGTGCCCGCATCCGAGGGAGCGTCCGCCTCCGGACGCCGCGAGAGCCGGCCCAGCTCATACAGCTCCAGCGCGACGGCGCGCTCCAGGTGCTCCTGGGCCAGCGGGGCACCGGCCTGTTCCGCGAGGAAGATGGCCTTGAGCGCGGCGTTGCGGATGTCACCACCCGCCAGCCGGTGCCGCTGCGCCAGGCCCGCCAGGTCGAGCGTCCCCGAGCGAGGAACACCCTCCGGAAGCATCAGCTCCCAGATGCGGCGGCGCTCCTCGACCTCGGGGAAGGGGAACTCGATGCGCGCGTGGAAGCGGCGCAGGAACGCTTCATCGATGGCCGTCTGCAGGTTGGTGGCGAGGATGATCAGCCCGTCGTGGCGTTCGATGCGCTGGAGGAGGAAGCCGACCTCCAGGTTGGCGAAGCGGTCATTGGCATTGCTGACCTCCGTGCGCGAGGAGAACAGCGAGTCCGCTTCGTCGAAGAACAGCACGGCGCCAGAGCGCTCGCCGTGGGACAGCACCTCGTCGATGTTCTTCTCCGTCTCGCCCACGTACTTGCTGACGAGCCGGGACAGGTCGATGACGTACAGAGGCCGGCCCACCGCATGGGCGATGACCTCCGCGGCCAATGTCTTGCCCGTGCCGGAGCGTCCGGAGAACAGCGCCACCGGGCCCGTGTGCAGCCGGAAGCGGCGGGACAGGCCCCGCTCCTCGGCGACGCGGTCGCGCTGGGCCACATAGAACAGCAAGCGCTCCAGGGCCGCGCGAGTGGTGTCCCGCACCACGAGCTCCGCGAACGTCCGTGACGTCTCCAGCCGGTAGCCATGGCGCAGGGGCACCTGGACGAGCCGCGAGGCAGCCGCGCGAAGCGCCTCCGCGTCACCGCCCGGAGCCGAGTCGAACACGCGGCGGATCTCCTGACGCCCTCCCCGAAAGCCAGACGCCAGCCGTCCCGCGTCCGACTCCGTCAATGACAGTCCCCGAGCCCGGGCCTCCTCCACCCACAGGGCCCGCCGCTGGACGAAGCCCAGCGCCGGAGCATCGTGGTGCGGAACTGCGACAGGCTGCGCGGAGTCCGCGAGCACCAGGGCCCGCCCACCAAACCGTTGGCACAGCCCGGACAGCGTCTCGGTGACGGAGAGAGCCAGCCCCCGCTCGGCACCGGACATGTCCACGGCCAACAGCGCGCCGCGCACGGACGCCAGACGCCACAGGGCTTGGGCCATGGGAACCGGATCCGGAGCCCCCGCCCACCGGGCGACGACCAGCGGCACACCCGCCTCCGCGGCGAGCCCCAGCGCCACGCCCAGCCGTTCCCCCTCGCCATGTATGACGGCGAACGTCCCGCGCGAGGAGGAAGGCAGCGCCTCCGGCCCATGCCACTCCAGGGAGAGTTCCCCCAGCACGGAGGGACGGGGCAGCTCCAGCAGGGCCTCGCGGACCTCCGGAGCCAGGTCCACGGGCCGGAGCATGGGAGGAAAAGCGCCGGCCCCTGTCTGCACCCATCCACCGCCCACCAAAAGCCCGCTGTCGGTCAGGGACGCCAGCAAGCGCCGAGCGCGAGCGGGCGTGCGCCCCAGGACGGTGAGCAGCAACCGCTCCACGTTCCAGCCCTGCGCGGTCTCGTCCTGGAGCACAGCGAACAGGCGCGAGTACCGGGGCTCCAGCCACGTCGCGAGCAGGAGCAACAGCGCCTCCTCCTCCACGGGGTCCACGCGAAGCGAGGCCCGCAGCCGGGCGAAGGGAAGGGGAGGCGCAGCTCCCAAAAGCGGCGTCTCCGCGAGCGCGGAGCTGAACGCGAGCTCGGCGGTAGAGGGGCGCACGGTGGTGCGCACGGCATCCCAGCCCGCCTCCTGTTCCCCCCGGAGCTTCGCCGCGCGGGCCTCCTCCAGGTCACACACCTGGACGAGCAGCGCATCCAGACGCCTCAGCGTCTCCCCCCACAACGGATCCATGGGCGCCTCCAGCCGGCCAGCATACGGATGGCGGGTGGATCCGGCCATGGACGGGCCCGGAGGGCAGGTGCCACTGCGTTGGTATTCCGCCAATGGATTGGAGGAACTGCTGACCGGGTGGCGGGGCGGGTGGTAGAGACCGGCACATGACTCAGAGCGGTACTGAAGGGGTGTCGGCCCTGGACTTCCGGGAGGCGATGTCCCGGTGGGCGAGCGGGGTGGCGGTGGTCTCCGTCCGTGACGCGGACGGGATCGCGGCGACGACGATCAGCTCCTTCAGCTCCCTCTCCCTGACGCCTCCGCTCATCGTCCTGGCGCTGCAGCAGTCCTCCCGCACGCTTCCGCGGGTGGAGGCCGCCCGCCGCTTCAGTGTGAGCGTGCTGTCCACCATCCAACGCGACGTGTCGGTCCGCTGCGCGAAGGGGGAGGCCGAAGGCCAGATGTTCGACGAAGGAGCCTTCGTGCAGGACAGCCTGGTGGGTCTGGCGTGCACTCTGTTGGATGTGCACCGTTACGGCGATCACCTGTTGCTGGTGGGCCGTGTGGAGCGCATCCAGCGGGGAGTAGACGGAGAACCGTTGCTCTACTGGAACCGGGCATATCGCGCGCTGACGGCGCACCCGGAGCCAGGGCCCGCCCCGAAGTAGCGAACGCGTAGCTGCAACCTCACTGAACCCGGAAAGGACGCACCCAAATGCCCTTCACGCTGCCCGAGCTCCCGTACAAGAAGGACGCGCTGGCCCCTCACATGAGCCAGGAGACGCTGGAGTTCCACCACGACAAGCACCACGCGGCCTACGTCAACAAGCTCAACGAGCTGACCGCCGGCAAGCCCGAGGCCGCCAAGTCGCTGGAGGAGGTCATCCTCAGCAGCGACGGCGCCGTGTTCAACAACGCGGCCCAGGTGTGGAACCACACCTTCTTCTGGAACTGCATGAAGCCGGCCGGCGGTGGCAAGCCGACGGGTGACATCGCGGCCGCCATCGACCGCGACTTCGGCTCCTACGACGAGTTCAAGAGGCAGTTCACCGAGGCCGCCATCACGCAGTTCGGCTCCGGCTGGGCCTGGCTGGTGAAGGATGGCAACAAGCTGTCCATCATGAAGACGTCCAACGCGGACCTGCCGATGAAGCACGGCAAGAAGGCGCTGCTCACCGTCGACGTCTGGGAGCACGCCTACTACATCGACTACCGCAACCTGCGCGCCAAGTTCGTCGAGGTCTTCCTCAACAGCCTCGTGAACTGGGACTTCGTGAACGAGAACCTGAAGAACGCCTGACGTGAAGTGAAGTGACGGGAACCGCGCGGCCCGGCTCGGCACGGTCCGGAGCGGCGCGGTTCTCGGATGCATTCAGTGCCGCCCGGCAGCCAATCCCTCCACCAGGAACAGCCGGGAAAGCGCCTCGTTGTAGGTGTATGCGTAGGACCTTCCGTCTTCGGAGATGGCCAGCGTCATCACGGAGATGAGGCCCGGCGTGACGCCGCCCGCCGGAAGGGTCAGGTGCGGTGTGCTGACGCCAGTCTTCACGTCGACCCTGGAGACGTGCACCGGGAGCGAGACGCTTCGCAGGTAGAGCGCCGTTCCGCTCGCGTCCCAGCCCACCACCCATTGATCCGTGAACCGGCCGGGGACCGTGCCTTGCGCCTCGCCTGTAGCGGAGAACACGCGAAGGCTCCCCTCCGCATCCACCGCCGCGAGCCGTGAGCCGTCCGGAGAGATGGCCGCGGTGAGGCCCATGCCCTCCGCCGTGATGGGCCTGGGGGCTCCGGCGCCGGGTTCGAAGACCCAGAGCCGGGCAGGACGGCCCTCTTCGTGCGCGCGCAGGAGCAACCGCTTCCCATCCGGGAACCAGCGCGCCGTGAGCACCGTGGTGACAGGAGTGAGCGACAGCGACCGGGGCTCGCCCGCGCCCGTGGGGAGCAGCAGGAACTCCATCTGTTCGCCGTAGCGCACCATCAGCACCTGCTTGCCGTCCGGAGACAGCGCCATGGGGATGCCGTCGCCCAGGCGGATCGGTGGTGCGCCATCGGAGGTGCGCAGATAGGCGCCGTAGGTGGGGCCCTCCACCTCCGCGCCCTCGGCGAAGAGGAAGGTCCGGCCGTCGCGGGACATGTCCGTCATGAACGACGAGTCCGACCACGTCAGGTCCTTCTCCAATCCCGCGTGCCCGAAGGCCAGCCCCGTGCGGATCACCGGGTGATCCACCAGGACGGAGCCGTCCCGGGAGATGTCATGCAGCACCATCCGCCCGGCGATCCGATCCACCGGCCGCGTCGCGCCGCGCAGGTCGACGGCGAACAGCTCGGAGTCCGCGCCTGTAAGCGAGGCGGTGAACCACACCTCGCTTCCATCCGGAGCCCACGCCAGCCCCCGGATGCTCGCCCAGTCCGACGAGAGCTCGCGGGGCGGACCGTCCTTCTCCAGCACCCAGACCCCGCCCCGGTCGTCCTTGGGGTGCGCATGGAACAGGAAGGCAATGCGCGCTCCGTCGGGGGAGACGCGTGCGTGGCTGATCCATCCCTGGGACTCGAAGCGCACCGTGCCGGGGGGCTGCTCCAGCCGGAAGTTCTCACCCACGCGGCGCACCACCGCGAGCGGTCCATCCGCGCGTCCCCAGTCCGCCTCCAGCACGCCATCGAGCACGGCCCGGGGCGCGCCGCCCGCGAGCGGCATCAGGCCCAGCGTCCCGCTGCCGTGGTCGGCGTCGAAGAACCGGGGCTCGAGCAGCACCGCCAGCTCCCCCTTGGAAGACGCGGCGAGCACATCCGCGCGCTGCCCCAGCGGTTGTGACAGCGGACGCTCCGTGCGCGCGCTGTAGAGCTCCGCGGGTCCTCCCTCCCACGCCGCGCCATAGAGCAACGTGTGTCCGTCCGCGGAGAACCGGGCGTTGAGCACGTGGCCCCGGCGGAACGTGACGGGGCGGTACGTCGGGCGTGAGGACTGCGCCGTCGGCACCGCCGGAGTCGCCGGCCTGTGTCCGAACGCCAGGAAGCCACCCACGACAGACAGCAGCACGGCCGCCGCAGCCACCCACAGGGCAGGGCGTGGGAACACTCCGCGCCGCAAGGCCAGGGGCGCACCGCGAGCCGCGATGGACTCCAGGGCGAAGGCCAGGTCCTGCGCGGACTGGAACCGTTCGCCCGGGTCCTTCGCCAGACAGCGAGCAATCACCGTCCCCAGCTCTCCCGGCAGCACGGGAGGCACATCGCGGAGCGCGGCGCTCATCCGCTCCACCGGGCTGTCACCGCCAAAGGGAGCGCGGCCGCTCACGGCCTCGTAGAGCACCGCGCCGAGCGAGAACACATCCGCGCGAGCGTCCACGCCCTGGCCGCGGATCTGCTCCGGAGCCATGTACCCGGCGGTGCCCACCACTGCTCCGCTCTGGGTGAGCGAAGCGTCCTCGAGCCGCTCGGTGAGCCGGGCCAGCCCGAAGTCGAGGACCCGCGCGCTGCCGTTCGAGCACAGGAAGATGTTCGCGGGCTTGAGGTCGCGGTGGATGACGCCGCGCGCGTGCGCAGCCGAGAGCCCCTGCGACAACTGGATGCCCATCCGCAGCGCCTGCTCAGGTGGCATCGGCCCACGCATCAGCCGCGCCCGCAGGGTGCCCCCCTCCAGCCACTCGGTGACGAGGTACGGCACGTCCTCGTGGGTCCCCACGTCGAACAGCGTGAGCAGGTGGGGATGGGACAGCGCCCCCGCCGCGCGGGCCTCCTGGCGGAAGCGGGCCAGGCGCTCCGCGTCCTGCGCGAACCGGAGCGGGAGCACCTTCAAGGCCACGTCCCGGCCCAGCCGCCCATCGCGAGCCCGGTACACGTCCCCCATCGCGCCGCTGCCCGCATGGTCGACGATGACGTACGGCCCCACCTGCTCCCCAGGAGCGAACGAGCGGGGAGGAGCCGCTTCCGCGAGCCGGCCCTCCGCGTGCCACGTCGCCGCGACGGCCGCGAGCAGCGACCCGCAGGAATCGCAGCGGGACAGGTGCGCCTCCGCGAGGGCGCGCTGCTCATGCGGCAGGCGGTCCTCCACGAAGGCGAGAATCGTTTCCTCGGAGGGACATCCCGACATGGTGGGACGCGACTCTACGAGCGTTCGCGCTCAGGGCAGAAGAGGGGGGACCGCGACCCGGTACGCGCGGAAGGGCAGGGCCGGGGTCCCCGGCGTGCCGAAGAAGAAGCCCATCTGCGACTCCAGCACCCACGCGCCATCCTTCGTGATCGCGGCGGCGGTCGGCTCCACGAAGCCGTTGGCGAGCACCTCCTTCGCGCCAGCGCCTTCACCCAGCGTCACCAGCGAAGCCCGCCCCACCGTGTTCTCCACGACGAACAGCCGGCCCGAATCCACCCACTCGACCCCGTCCGGCGTCTCCAGCGCCGGCGTCACCGGGATGGTCACGGGCGCCGCCGCGCTGCCATCCGGCTGGATATCGATGGAGAACAGCGCGCCCGTGTCGCTCTTCACGACGTAGAGCCGGTTCGCCCCGTCGTAGGCGATGCCGTTGAGCGTGATGAGGCCCGGCTCGGAGGGCTCGTACGCGGCATCCGAGGACCACGTGTCGAGCGCCGTCCCACCCACGGCCAGCCGGAAGACCGCGTTCCCGAACGAGTCCGTCACGTACACATTGCCCGCGGCATCGACGGCGACGTCGTTGCAGAAGCTGACCTCGCTGGGCATGGCATGGCTGGCCTTCAGGGCGCCCGTGGAGAGCGCATACCCGTTCAGGTACGAGGCCTGCGCGGGCAGCAGCAGGTCGTCGTAGGTGCAGGCCCAGAGCGTGTCGTGGGCCTCGTCCACCTCGAGCCCGTAGACGCCGAAGGAGGCCCGGCCCGGGACGAAGACCTCGGCCCCCAGCGAGCCCGGCTTGACGCGCGCGATGGCGCCGGTGCCCAGGCTGCCCGCGTAGAGCGTGCCGTCCTTCGAGGCCGCGATGCCCTCTGGAAAGAAGGCCTCGCCGGGCCACTGCACCTCGGTGGGGATGGAGGGGGCATCGTCGGGGAACGGCTCGCAGGCGGAGACGGTGGCGGCGAGGGTGACGACGGACAGCCAGGAAGCAACGCGCATGGGGCTTTCCTCGGTGAGGCCCGGAAGGGGCCTTTCGACGCCCTGACACCGGCCGGGAAATCCCTTGCAGCGAAAGTTCAGCCCCCCGGACCGAGCAGCCGCGTCAGGCTGAGGTCCACCTGGCTCACGACCAGCGCCGCGATGCTGTCCACCGAGGACGCGCCCACCCCCAGGCGCTCGCACAGCCGCCGCGTCGTGCTCTCCGCCACCTGCTCCCGAGCGCGGCTGAGCCACCGCGACACGGTGGACATGTGGACGCGGTAGAGGGCCGCGATGGCGTCCAGGGACAGCGCCTCCACGTGGTACAGGCGCATCAGCGTGCGGTCCCGGTCGGACAGCCCGCCCAGCGCCGTGCGCACGGCCTCCGTGAAGGCCTCGCGGTAGCGCGAGCGCAGGTGTTCGAGCTCCGGCCCCAGCTGCTCGCCGAACGCGGACTCGACGGAGTCCTGCGCGGCGGAGTCGGCCCGGGCTTCGGAGCGCTTCAGGTTGAGCGCGATGCGCAGCGCCGCGACCCGCACCCAGCCGCCCAGCGCGCCGCCGCCGGTGAACTCCGCGATCTTCGGCTCACCCGTGAACAGCCGCTCGCGGAGCAGTTGCCGCACCTCCGCGACGAAAGCCGGAGAGCGGTCCACGCCGGACACGAACGCGCCGACGTCGCGGAGGTAGCCGTCCTCGAAGAACTGGAGCGCGGCGCGGTCATGCCGCAGGCACCCGGAGGCCAGGTACAGCTCCGAGAAGGCAGGCGAGGCCCCTTCGAGCGCCTCCAGGAGCACTGGCGGAGACGTCAGCCGCTCCGCGACGAACGCCACGAAGGCGAGCGGCTCCAGCTCCACCCCGGGCCAGCGAGCCCGGGCGCGGTCAATCGACGCACGGAGCAGATCCTCCAGGTGCGAGGGCTCCGGAAGCGAAGCAGGCGCGCGGCCAGGAACCGCGAGAAAGGCGGAGGCCAAAGGAGTGGGGGACACGCCCGGGACGCTAGCACCCCCACCAGGCGGAGGAAGGCCACCGCCCGCCCGAGCCCACGTTGCTCGTGACCCCCGGAGTCCCTCCGGCGAGAATGCCGGCGCGGTTCACTTGCCAGAGGACACTGCCATGCGCGTCATCAACTTCAATCCCGGCCCGGCGGGCCTTCCCACGGCAGCGCTGGAGCGGGCCCGGGACGAGCTGCTCGACTTCCAGGGCACGGGGATGTCGATCATCGAGCACAGCCACCGGGGCAAGGCGTTCGAGGCCGTCCACAACGAGACCCTCGCCCTGGTGAAGGAGCTGCTGGCCGTCCCGGACACCCACGAGATCCTCTTCCTCCAGGGAGGCGCCTCGCAGCAGTTCGCGCAGGTGCCGATGAACTTCCTGCCCCAGGGCGGCTCCGCGGACTACGTGGTGACGGGAGGCTGGAGCGAGAAGGCGGTGGACGAGGCGCGCTACTACGGCACGCCGCGCATCGCCGCGAACACGGTGGACAAGGACAAGCGCTTCACGCGAGTCCCCACCCAGGCCGAGCTCCAGCTGGATCCGAAGGCCGCCTACGTCCACATGACGAGCAACAACACGCTCTTCGGGACGCAATGGCACACCTTCCCGGAAGTGGGGCAGGTGCCGCTGGTGGCGGACATGAGCTCCGACATCCTGTGGAAGCCCATCGACGTGAGCCGCTTCGCGCTCATCTACGCGGGGGCGCAGAAGAACATCGGGCCCTCAGGCATCGTCCTGGTGCTGGTGGAGAAGTCCTTCATGGCGAAGGGCCGCAAGGACATCCCGAAGATCTTCCGCTACACGACCTACGCGGAGAACAACTCGCTCTACAACACGCCGCCGACCTTCTCCATCTACCTCTGCCGCAACGTGCTCGCGTGGATCAAGGGAGTGGGAGGCCTGAAGCAGGTGGAGGCCTGGAACCGCGAGAAGGGCGAGCTGCTGTACGCGGCCATCGACCGCAACGCGGGCTTCTACCGGGCCCCGGTGGAGAAGGCGTCGCGCTCGTACATGAACGTCGTGTTCCGCCTGCCGGATGAAAAGCTCGAAGAGGCCTTCGTGGCTGAAGGCGCCAAGGCCGGCATGGTGGGAATGAAGGGCCACCGCATCACGGGAGGCATCCGCGTGTCCCTGTACAACGCGGTGACCGTGGACCACGTGAAGACGCTGGTGTCCTTCATGGACGACTTCGCGAAGCGCAACGGGTAGTCGCCAGGCATTTTCAAACCTGTATTGACACAGAGTGTGAGCCCGTCGACGCTTCCCTTAAAGGGAGGTTTTCATGGAAAAGACGGCGCTGACGGCGGCGTTCTGGGACGACTTCGCTCGGGACTACTGGAAGAAGCGGTCCGTGGTCTTCAAGGGCGTGGTTCCGAAGGACCTCCTGACGGGCCTGGACGTCCTGGAGACCTTCGGAGGCTACGTCACCCACAGCATGGGTCAGGGGGCCGGGGCCGCGCCGTCCAGGCAGCGCGGCGGCCACGTCCGCCTCTTCGTGGAGGGCCGACAGATTGGCCCCACCGAGCAGCTCAAGTTCATGCCCCGGGGGGACGGGCTGTCGGGCTACATCCAGGAGCTCAACGCCACCTTCGACGGCGCGCGCGTCGGCATCATCCTCAACGACGTGGAGCTCTACAACGCGCGGCTGGGCGTCCTGCTGCGGGAGCTCCTGGCTCCGCTCATCTCCCGCGTGGGCATCCCCGCGCGCAACGTCGAGTCCACCATCTTCGCGGGTGACTACGACGTGACGCCGTTCGGCATCCACAAGGACGACTCCGCCGATGTGCTGACCCTGGTCATCGAAGGGCGCAAGCGGATGCTGGTGTGGCCGGAGGCGTACTTCGATGAACACCCGGAGCGCCTCCAGCAGCTCCAGGCCGGCAACGCGGCCATCCCCCTGTTCGAGAAGGACGCCACGGAGCTCATCGCCGAGCCCGGTGACGTCATGTACTGGCCTGGATCCGCCTACCATGTCGCCACCGGCACGGGCGGCGTCGTCGCCACGTGCGCCATCGGCTTCTGGCACAAGGCCAACCTCTCCGAGATGATCAGCGAGCTGGTGAAGGACGTGCTCACCTCGAAGCTGGGCGGCCGGAACACCATCATCGACAACTGGCGGCCGGACGCCGTGCCCTCCGAACTGGAGGCCTCCACCCACGCCCTGCGCGAGCTGCTGACCGGCGGCGAATTCCAGGCCGCGCTCACCAAGGCGTGGGCCGAGCGCGTGGAGCGGCTCGGGTTCATGGCCTACAGGGAATAGCTCCCGGCGCGCCCCCGCTCGTGGCGGACCCTCCGTCCGTCACGAGCCGTGCGGGCGCAGGGCCTGCGGCGTCTCTTCCGGCAACAGCTGGCCGTACTCCAGCCGCAGCAGCCGGTCCGCGAGGTGGAAGTAGCGGTCGTCGTGCGTGATGACGAGCACGGCCTTTCCCCGGCGCTTCAGGTCCGGCAGCAGCTGTTCGTAGAAGAGCGCCTTGAAGACGGGATCCTGGTCCGCCGCCCACTCGTCGAAGAGGTAGATGGGCCGGTCCTCCAGGTAGGCGGTCAGCAACGCCAACCGCTTGCGCTGTCCCTGCGACAGGCGGGTGGTGGACAGCGCGCCCCCTTCGATGCGGACCTTGTGGGTCAATTGCAGACGCTCCAGGTAGCGCTGGGCGGCTTCCGTCAAATCCTGGCGCTCCAGGCCGAGCATCCGGTCGAAGAGGCAGAAGTCCACGAAGACGCTGGAGAAGAGCTGCCGGTAGCGCTCCCAGTCCTGCTCGCTGGCAAGGGGCTTGCCATCCAGGACGACAGCTCCTGATTCCGGCGTGTAGAGGCCGATGAGCAGCTTGGCCAGCGTCGTCTTGCCGCTGCCGTTGCCTCCCACCAGGAACACCAGCTCCCCCGGACGAAGGGCCAGGTCGATGGGGCCCAGCAGGAAGCGGCCGTCCTCGTGCTCGCGCCGGTAGGCGTGGGTGATGGCGCGCAGCTCCAGGCGCTCGAAGGCGCGGGGGGCCTCCAGGGGGCCCTGGAGCTCCGGCGGCTCCTCTCCCAGCCCCAACGCCTCCAGCTTCCCCAACGCGACGGTGGCCTGTCCCACGCCGTGGAAGCTGTTGAGCACCGAGTCCAGCGGCTGCTGCATGTAGAGGATGGTGAGGCTGAAGCCCGTCAGCGTCGCGGAGTCGATGCCTCCGAAGGTGGGCATCACGAACAGCAGCAACCCGATGATGGCGAAGAACAGCAGCATGCCCCAGCTGGAGTTGGCCGCGTCGATGGCGCCGCTCAGCGCGTCCACCCGGCGCAGCGAGGCGGAGGTGCCCACCAGGTCCTCGCGCAGGAAGGCCAGGCGGCGCTCGCGGTGCATCTTCAGCTCCTTGGTGCCCTCCGACAGCGTGTCGAAGTGCTTCAGGAGCCGGTCGTACAGCTCGCGCGCCGTCCGCATCAGCCCCAGCGAGCGCCGCGCGGGCAGCATGTACGTGGCGATGCCCACCGCCATGAAGCCCAGGGTGGTGAGCAGCAGGGGCCGGGACAGCCAGGCCATGTAGCCCAGACACCCGAGCAGGATGGCCAGGTGGATGATGAGCTGGGGCAGCAGCATCAGCCCGGCGCCGACGAAGGAGATGTCCCCGGTGAGCGCCGCCAGCAGCCGGTGGCTGCCCAGGTCCTCCAGCCGCCGCAGCGGCGTGGCGAGCATCCGCGTCCCCAGCTCCGTGCGCATCTGGAAGACGAGCCCGTGGTGCATCCAGTTGAGCACCGCGTGCGAGGCGAACCGCGACAGCAGCGCGGCGGCGCACAGCGCGGCGAAGTACCACCCCATGCCCTGGGCCTTGCCCACCAGCGCGGCACCCGTCATGGCGAGCAGGCCCGCGCTGCTCGCGCCCGAGGCCAGCCCCGTCACCACGGCCAGCACCAGCGCCAGCCTCGAATTCCTCAGCAGCATCCGCAGCAGATTCAAGCGACACCCCGACCCGTCAACGTTCCCGCGAGCACGCCAGACGACTCCACCAGCGAGTCCACTCGCGCCTCTGGCTCCACCGCCACTCGCTCCAGGAGTCCCACGAAGGCCTGGCCCAGCGCCTCCAGCGTCTCCCGGCGGAACAGCCCGGCACGATATTCGAAACTTCCACCGAACCCGTCCGGGCCCTGGAGCACGGACAGGGACACGTCGCTCACGGTCTGCTCCAGCTCCAGCGGCACGGGGCTCAGGGTGAGCCCGGGCAGTCCCTGGGGGGCCTGGCCCACCTGCGCGAAGGAGAACCCCGCGGGCAGCGCGGGCGGGGCCCGGGTGCTGCTCGCGCCCAACAGCCGCATCAGCTCTCCGTGGGGCAGCCCCGCGTGTTCGAACGCCTCCAGGTACGCGGTGCGCGCGCGGCGCAGCACCTCGCGGAAGCCGGGGTTGCCCGCGAGCGGCGTGCGCACCACGAGCAGGTTGGCGAACATGCCCGGCATCCGCTCCAGCTCAGGACGTGGCCGGTGCGCATGGGCGAAGGACACCAGGGCCTCTTCGTGGCCCGAGGCCCGCGCCAGCAGGACCTGGAAGGAGGCCATCAGGAGGATGAACGGCGTGACGCCCTCGCGACGGCTCAGGGCGACGAGCTGTCCGGAGACCTCCGGCGTCAGGGTGAAGGGGACGCTCCCGGCGCCATGTCCGCCGTCACCGGCCTCTCGCGACGGCTCCCGCGGCAGCGCCGGGAGGGGCAGGGGGGCTTCCAGCTTCCGCCCCCACCAGCTCCGCAGGCCGTCGAGGACTTCGCCGCGGAGCCAGGCGTGCTGCCAGCGCGTGAAGTCCCGGTACTGCAAGGGGGGCTCGGCCAGCGGTGACTCCCGCCCGTGCTGGAAGGCGTCGTGGAGCGTCGCCAGCTCCGTCATCAGCACCTGCCCGGACACCAGGTCCGTGAGCGCGTGGTGGAGGTTGAGCAGCAACAGGTGCCGCTCTTCCTCCAGCCGCAGCAGGAGCGCGCGCATCAGCGGGCCCTGCTCCAGGTCGAAGGGACGCCAGGCCGCTTCGTGAAGCCGTGACAGGGCGGCCTGCTCGCGCTGGGCTTCCGCGATGGGCTCCAGGTCGAGGCATGCCAGCGGGAAGTCGCCGGGTGCGGCGATGCGCTGGACGGGCACCCCGTCCACGCGGGGGAAGGTGGTGCGGAGGATTTCATGCCGGCGCACCAGCTCCGTCAGTGCCCTGGCGAGCACCGCTTCGTCGAGCGGTCCGTCCACGCGGAAGGCCATTGGCACGGAGTTGAGCGGGCTCGCGGGGCCTCCGCGCTCCGGTGACCAGTACGCCTGCTGGGCGAGGGAGAGCGGGAGCTCCTCCATGGGGTCGCAGGGCTCCACCGGAGACAGCGGGAGGGACTCCTGGACCGTGCCGAGCTTCAGCGCCAGCGCGGCGACGGTGGGGGCCTCGAACAGATCGTTGAGCGACAGCTCGCGATCGAAGGTGGCGCGGATCCGCGTGATGAGCTGCGCGGCCAGCAGCGAGTGCCCGCCCAGCTCGAAGAAGTCATCCTGAACGCCCACGCGCTCGTGGCCGAGCATGTCGGCCCAGAGCCCCGCGAGCAGCTCTTCCGTGGGCGTCCGGGGCGCGACGTAGCGGTCCGTGAGCCCCAATTGCTCCGGAGGGGGCAGCGCCTTGCGGTCGACCTTGCCTGCGGCCGTGAGGGGCAGCGCGTCCAGGAGGACGAAGGAGGAGGGGACCATGAAGGAGGGCAGGCGGTGCTCCAGGAAGGAGCGCAGCTCGGAGGCCTGTGGAGGCTGGGAAGCGGTGAAGTAGGCGACGAGGCGCTTGTCGCCGGGAGCGTCCTCGCGGAGCAGGAGGGCGACGTCGGAGAGGAAGGGGTGGAGGCGCAGGGCGGCCTCGACTTCCCCCAATTCGATGCGGATGCCGCGCAGCTTCACCTGGTCATCGAGGCGGCCGAGGAACTGGAGGTTGCCGTCGGGCAGCCAGCGGACCCTGTCGCCGGTGCGGTAGAGGCGAGCGCCGGGAGAGGAGGAGAAGGGGTGGGGGAGGAAGCGCTCCGCGGTGAGGGAGGGCTGGCGGAGGTAGCCGCGAGCGAGGCCGACACCTGAGATGAAGAGCTCACCCGGAGCGCCGAGGGGAACGGGGCGAAGGGAGGAGTCGAGGACGAAGAGGGAGGTGTTGGGCCAGGGGGAGCCGATGTGGAGGGAGTCAGGGCCGAGGCGCGTGTTGATGGAGGCGCAGACGCTGGCCTCGGTGGGCCCGTAGGCGTTGAGGAGGTTTCGGCCCGGAGCCCAGCGGCGGGAGAGCTCTG
Organism: Corallococcus sp. CA049B; assembly: GCF_003611685.1. Lineage (NCBI taxonomy): Bacteria > Pseudomonadati > Myxococcota > Myxococcia > Myxococcales > Myxococcaceae > Corallococcus > Corallococcus sp. CA049B. The sequence continues at coordinate 85,648 of NZ_RAWC01000005.1, forward strand.
GAGGGCAGGCCTCGCCCGCGGAGATGACGGTGCGAAGGGAGGGGAGTGCCTCGGGCTGGAGGAGTGCGAGGACCGAAGGGGTGAGGGTGGCGGCGGAGATGGAGTGGGCCGCGAGGAAGGACTGGAGGGGCGCGCCCGGCAGCAAGGCGTGCGCGGGAGCAAGGACGAGGCAAGCGCCCGCGAGGAGGGAGGCGAAGACCTCGCAGACGGAGGCGTCGAAGGAGGGGGAAGCGAACTGGAGGACGCGGGAGGCGGGGCCGAAGCCGTGGCGCAGGACGGCGGCCTGGGCGGTGTTGCAGAGGCCGCGGTGGTGAAGGAGGGTGCCCTTGGGGAGGCCAGTCGAGCCGGAGGTGTAGATGACGTAGGCGAGGTGGTCCGGCAGGACGCGGGTCGCGGGCGCGTGCGTGGGCTGACGCGCGATGGCCCGCCAATCGTCGTCCAGGCACACCACCTGCTCACCTTGCGAGGGCAGCTCGTCAGCGATGGCGGACTGGGTGAGGAGGATGGGCGCCGCCGCGTCGCGCAGGACGAAGGCGATGCGCTCTGGAGGATGGCCGGGGTCCAGCGGCAGGAAGGCGCCGCCGGCCTTGAGGATGCCGAGCATGCCGATGACGAGCTCCGGCGAGCGCTCGCAGCACAGGCCCACGGGGGTGTCAGGGCCCACGCCCGCCAGGCGCAGGTGGTGCGCGAGCTGGTTGGCGCGCGAGTCCAGCTCCCGGTAGGAGAGCGTGGTGCCCTCGCACTCCAGTGCGGGCGCATCGGGTGTGAGGGCGGCCTGGGCCCCGAAGAGGTGGTGCGCGCAGGTGTCCTGGGTGAAGGCGACGTGCGAGTCGTTCCAGGCGAAGAGCATGCGCTGACGCTCGTCGGGCGACAGCAGCGTGAGGTCCGAAAGCCGGCCTCCGGGGACCTCCAGCAACTGCTCCAGGGCGGTGCGCCACTGGCCCAGAAGCACCTGGATGGTGGCGTCGCTGAAGCGCTCCGTGTCGTACGACAGCATCAGCACCGTCGCGTCCTGGGGCATCACGCAGGCGGAGAGCGGGTAGTTGGTCCGGTCGAGCAGCTCGACGTCGTCCATCTCCAGCCGCCGGGCCTGCTCCATCACCTCGGAGGCCAGCGGGTAGTTCTCGAAGACGAGGATGCTGTCGAAGAGGGCCGTCCCGCGCGGCACCTGGCTCCAGCCCTGCACCTGCACCAGCGGGCTGTGCTCGAACTGCCGCAGCTCCAGTTGCTGCTCCTGGAGCTGCTGGAGCCACGGCAGCAGTCCCTCGTGCGACGGGAGGCGCACGCGCACCGGCAGCGTGTTGATGAACATGCCCACCATCCCCTCCACGCCAGCGAGCGCGGGGGGGCGGCCCGAGACGGTGGCTCCGAAGACGACGTCGTCCACACCCGCATGGCGGCCGAGCACCAGTCCCCAGGTGCCCTGCGCCAGGGTGTTGAGCGTGACGCGGTGGCGGCGGGTGAAGGCCTGGAGCGACTCCGTCATCGCGTCGGGCAGCCGGAGCTTCAGCTCCTTCACCGCCGGCACGCCCGCGCCCTCGCGGACCGCCGCGGTGGACTCCGGCAGGGGCGTGGGCGTCGTGAAGCCGGAGAGCGTCCGGCGCCACCAGGACTCGGCCTCGCCCAGGTCCTGCTGCTTCAACCAGGCGATGTAGCCCCTGTACTCCGGTGCCCGCTCCCGCGGCGGCGGTGCGCCCTGTTCCAGCGCGTCGTAGAGCGCGAAGAGCTCATCGAACAGCAGCCCCACGCTCCAGCCGTCCAGCAGCAGGTGGTGGAAGCTCCAGTGGCAGCGCCACTCGCCCTCCGCGACCCGGACCATCGCCACCCGGGATGGCGGCGTGCGCACCAGGTCGAAGCCCCGGGCCCGGTCCTCGTCCAGCAGGGCCTCCCGCCGCGCCTGCTGCTGGGCGGCCTCCAGCCCACGCCAGTCGTGCTCCGCCCACTCCAGCTCCACCTGCGCGCGCACGACCTGGAGCGGCTGTGGCACCGACTCCCAGAGGAACGTGGTGCGCAGGATGGCGTTGCGCTCCACCAGCTCACGCCAGGCGCGTTGGAGCCGGGGCATGTCCACCGGGCCCCGGAACGTCCACGCCAGCTGTTCGAAGTACACGCCCGACCCGGGGCTGAGCCGCGCGTGGAAGAGCATGCCCTCCTGCACGGGGGAGAGCGGGTAGAGGTCTTCCAGGCCGGGGGTCTGCTCCAGCACCTGCTCCAGCACGTGCCGGTCCAGCTCCGCCAGCGACAGGTCCACCCGGGGCAGGCGGGACGCGCGCTGCGCGTGGTGCTCCGCGAGCAGCGCCCGCAGGGCCTCCAGGTAGCCCCGGGCCAGCGCTTCGATGGTGCCTTGCTCGTGCAGGTTCTCGCTGTACGTCCAGGCCAGCTCCAGCCGGCCCTGGAACACGCCCCCGTTCACCTCCAGCAGGTGGGAGCGGGGACCCTGGTCGCTCTGCGCGGGGCCGCCTGGCTCGGAGGCCAGGGCGAACAGGGCCGTGCCCGCCGCGAGCGTGTCCAGCTGCCCCAGGTAGTTGAAGAGCACCTGGGCGCGCGGCTGGGACTGGAGCCGCCGCGACGCCGCGTCCGCGCGCAGGTACGTCAGCAGGCCGTGGCCCAGCCCCTTCCCAGGCACCGCTCGCAGCGCCTTGCCCACCCGGCGCAGCGTGAGGAGCGGCGATTCGGCGGGGGCGGCCTCCAGCGACACGGGGGACATCGCGGTGAACCAGCCCACCGTGCGGGAGAGGTCCACGTCGTCGAAGAGCTCTTCGCGGCCGTGCCCTTCGCGGTCCACCCGGAGCCGGGGCTGCCCCGTCCACCGCGCGAACGCGAGGACGAGCGCGGTGAGCAGCACGTCGTCCACCCGCGCGCGGAAGGTGGCCAGGGCCTCCTGGAGCAGGACGCGCGTCTCCTCGACTTCGAGCGACACGGTGTGCGTGCGGGCCGACGCCAGCGTGTTCTCCCCCGCCTTGTCCACGGGCAGCGGCCGCGCGGCCTGCGCCGCACCCGCGAGCCAGAACGGCAGCTCGCGCTCCAAGGCCTCCGAGCGCGCGTGAGCTTCCAGCCGCTCCGCCCAGGTCTTGAAGGACGTCGTCTTGGGCGGCAGGACCACGGGCTCGCCCCGCCCCAGGTGCTGGTAGGCCGTCTCCAGGTCCTCCAGCAGGTACCGCCAGGACACCGCGTCCACCACCAGGTGGTGCACCACCAGCAGCAGCCGCTGGGACTGGCCTTCGCCCCGCTCGAAGAGGGCCGCATGGAGCAGGGGGCCCTGGTCCAGCCGGAACCCGCGCTGCACGGTGGCCGCCGCCTGCTCCAGCGCCGGGCTCCGCGCGTCCTCGGGCAGGTGCGACAGGTCCACCTGGCTCAGCGCCGCCGTGGCGCCCGGTCCGTCCACGTGCTGCTCCCAGCCTTCCGCCGTGCGGGTGAAGCGCGTCCGCAGGGCGTCGTGGTGCCGCGTCACGTGGTCAACCGCTCGCGCCAGCCGCGCGGCGTCCAGGCGCTCGCGGGGCTCCAGCAGCACGGACTGGTTGAAGTGGTGGGGCTGCGGGGAGCCCTGCTGGAAGAACACGTGCTGGATGGGCGTGAGCGGCACGCGGCCGGTGACCGGCCCCTGCTCATCTGGGCGCGACGCGCCCTGCGTCACCACCCGGGCCAGCTCCGCGATGGTCTGGTGCCGGAAGAGCTGCTTGGGGGTGACCCGCAGGCCGGCCTGACGCGCGCGGCTGCTGACCTGCATGCTGCTGATGGAGTCGCCGCCCAGCTCGAAGAAGTTGTCGTGGATGCCAATGTCCTCGCGCCGCAGCACGGAGGCCCAGACGGCGACCAGCGTGTGCTCCACGGGCGTCCGCGCCCCCGTGGCGGCCCGCGTGACGGTGACGGGCTCGGGGGCCGGCAACGCGCGGCGGTCCACCTTGCCATTGACGGTGAGGGGCAGCGACGCCAGCGTCACGAACACCGTGGGGACCATGAACTCCGGGAGCCGCTGCTCCGCGTGCTCCCGCAGGGCCGCGGAGGCCAGCTGCGCTCCCGGGGCCGGGACGACGTAGGCCACCAGCCGGGGGTGGCCCGGCGAGTCCTCGCGCACCGCGACCACGGCCTTGCCCACCGTGGCGTGCCGCGCGAGCACCGCTTCGATCTCCCCCAGCTCGATGCGGAAGCCGCGCAGCTTCACCTGGAAGTCGACGCGGCCCAGGAAGTCCAGCTCGCCCGTGGCAAGCCAGCGGGCCTTGTCGCCGGTGCGGTACAGCCGCTCGCCAGGGACCGTGGCGAAGGGGTGCGGCAGGAAGCGCTCGGCGGTGAGGTCCGCCCGGCCCAGGTAGCCCCGGGCGAGCCCCGCGCCGCCGATGAACAGCTCCCCTGGCACTCCCACGGGCACGGGCCGCAGGTGCCCGTCCAGCACGTAGGCGCGCGCGTTGGCCAACGGGCCGCCCAGCGTGGGGCGCTCCGTGCCCCGCACCGCGCGACAGGTGGAGTCCACCGTGCATTCGGTGGGGCCGTAGACGTTGAAGCAGTCGATGCGGGGATGCGCCGCCAGCGCCGCCCACAGCGCGGCGTCCACGGCCTCTCCGCCCACCAACACGCGCAAGGGACGCTTCGCGCCCAGGCCTTCCTCCAGCAGCAGGCGCAGGTGCGAAGGCGAGCAGTCCAGCACGTCCACCGCGTGGCGCTCCAGCCACGCCACCAGCAGGGCCGCGTCCTCGCGGGCTTCCTGGGGCACGACGCACAGCGCGTGCCCGTCCGCCAACCGCACCAGCTGCTGCACGGAGGCGTCGAAGACGAGCGGGGCGTTGAGGGTGACCCGCTGGGGGACCCGGGTGCCCGCGTGCGCGGTGTCCGCGAGCGCGCCGCGCAGGTTCATCACCGACGCGTGCTCAATCATCACGCCCTTGGGCCAGCCGGTGGAGCCCGACGTGTAGATGACATAGGCCAGGTGCTCCGGCCGGCCCACGCGCGGCGGCGTGGCCGCGCTCTGCTGGCCCAGGGCCTCCCGCACGGTGGAGTCGTCCAGGCACAGCACGGCCACCCCGGGTGCGTCGAAGCGCGACGCGAGGAGCGTCTGGGTCACGACGAGCCGGGTCCCGCTGTCCTTCACCACGAAGGCCTGGCGCTCATGCGGGTAGGCCGGGTCGATGGGGACGTACGCGCCCCCGGTCTTGAGGATGGCCAGCACGGCCACCACCAGCTCCACGCCACGCTCCAGGCACAAGGCCACGCGGGCCTCGGGCCCCACGCCCTGGAGCATCAGGTACCGGGCGAGCCGGTTGGCGTGCGCGTCCAGCTCCTGGAAGGTGAGCGTCCGCGTGTCGTCCAGGACGGCGAGCGCGTCCGGCGTGCGCAGGGCCTGGGCTTCGATGGCGTGGTGGAGGCAGTCCTCGCCCGCGAAGGCCGCGTGCGTGGCGTTCCAGTCGCGCAGCACCTGGTGCGCCTCCTGCTCTGGAAGCAGGGGCAGGCGGGAGAGGGGCAGGGCCGGCTGCGCGACGGCGGCGCGCAGCAGGTGCTGGAGGTGCCCGGCCATGCGTTCGAGCGTCGCGGCGTCGAAGAGGTCCGCGTTGTATTCGAACGCGCCGCCCAGGCCGTCAGGGGTGACGGACAAGAAGAGCGTGAGGTCGAACTTGGACGTGCGCTGCTCGATTCCCAGCGGGCGCAGGGTGAGGTCCGGCAGCGCCAGCTCCCGCTGCGCCTCCTGGTCGTGGACGAACATCACCTGGAAGAGGGGGGGACGGCTGAGGTCGCGCGCGGGGCGGAGCGCTTCCACGAGCCGCTCGAAGGGCAGGTCCTGGTGCGCATAGGCGCCCAGGGTCGTCTCCCGCACCTGGGCCAGCAGCTCGCGGAAGGTGGTGGCTTCACCCAGCCGCGCGCGCAGCACCAGGGAGTTGACGAACAGGCCGAGCAGGTCTTCGGACTCCGCCACGTTCCGGCCCGCGATGGGCGAGCCGACGCTGATGTCGTCCTGTCCCGAGTACCGGTGCAGCAGCACCTGGAAGGCGGCCAGCAGCAGCATGAAGGGCGTGACGCCCTCTTCCTGACACCGCGCCCGCACGGCCAGGGCCAGCTCCACGGGCATGCGCACCGGGACGGTGGCGCCCCGGAAGGTCTGGGTCGCGGGACGCGGCCGGTCCGTGGGCAGGTCCAGGACGGGCGCTGCTCCCGCCAGCTGCTGGCGCCACCAGTCGAGCTGCGCCTCCAGCGCCGCACCGTGCAGCCAGCCGCGCTGCCACGCCGCGAAGTCGGTGTACTGGAACGCCAGCTCCGGCAGCGGCGAGGGCTGGCCCGCGTGGAACGCCGCGTACAGGGCGCCCACCTCCCGCACGAGCAGTCCCATGGACCAGCCGTCGGACACGATGTGGTGCATCGTCAGCACCAGCACGTGCCGCCGCGCCTCCAGCCGCAGCAGGCGCGCGCGCTGGAGCGGGCCCGTTGCCAGCGCGAAGGGGCGCTGGGCCTCCTGCTGCGCGAGCCGCAGGGCCTCCGCCAGCCGCTCCCCTTCGGGCAGGGGGCCCAGGTCCACCTGCTCCAGGGCACGCGGCGCGCTGGCCGCGATGCGCACGAACGGCCCCGCGTCATCGACGTGGAACGTCGTGCGCAGGGACTCATGCCGGCGAAGCACTTCGGACAGGGCGGCTTCGAGCGCTCCGGCGTCCAGCGCGCCCTCCAGCAGCACGACCGCGGGGATGTTGTAGAGCGGGCTGCCCGGCTCCAGCTCTTCCAGGAAGAGCAGCCGCTGTTGGGCGAAGGAGGGCAACAGCCGCGCCTCTCGCGGGGTGCGCTCCAGCGGCGGCCGGTGCACGCCCTGGCCCCGGGCGATGGCGGCCTCCACGGCGACGGACAGGCCCGCCAGCGTGGGCGCGTCGAACAGCTCCCGCAGGGGCAGCTCCACCTGGAAGACCCTGCGGATCCGCGACAGGACCTGCGTGGTGAGCAGCGAGTGGCCGCCCAGCTCGAAGAAGTCGTCGTGGAGCCCGACACGCTCCACGCGCAAGAGCTCCGACCAGATGTCCGAGAGCTGGCGCTGCACGTCGGTGCGGGGCGCGGCGTACTCGCGCTCGCGCACCGCGCCCTGGACTGGCGCGGGCAGGGCGGCGCGGTCCAGCTTGCCGTTGGGCGTCAGGGGCAGGGCGTCCAGCACGGCGAAGGCGGACGGCACCATGTAGTCGGGCAGGGCGTCCTTCAGCGCGCGGCGGAGCCCCGCGGCGTCCAGCGAATGGCCGGGCGCGGGGACGACGTAGGCCACCAGCCGCTTGTCGCCCGGCGCGTCCTCGCGCACGAGCACGGCCGCGTCCCGGACCTCCGGGCGCCCGCGCACCACGGCCTCCACCTCGCCGGGTTCGATGCGGAAGCCGCGCACCTTCACCTGCGTGTCCGCGCGGCCCAGGTACGCGAGCTGTCCGTCCTCGCGAAAGCGCACCACGTCCCCCGTGCGGTACAGCCGCTGTCCGGCGGCCGTGGCGAAGGGGTGGGGGATGAAGCGCTCGGCCGTCAGCGCCGGCCGGTCCAGGTAGCCCCGGGCCAGGCCCGCGCCGCCCAGGTACAGCTCCCCGTGCACGCCAGGAGGCACCGGCTCCAGCCGCGCGTCGAGCACGTACACCTCCACGTGTTCCAGCGGCCGGCCGATGGGGGGCGCTTCGTCCCCCGTCACGCACTCCACCAGCGTCGCCACCACCGTGCCTTCCGTGGGACCGTAGGTGTTGAAGAAGCGGCGTCCCGCGCCCCAGCGTGCGACGAGCTCCGCGGGGCAGGACTCGCCGCCGGAGATGACGACGCGCAGCGCGGGCAGGTCCTCCGAGGGCGTCGCCGCGAGCACCGCGGGCGTCAGGCTCACCACCGTGATGGCGGCCTCCCGCAGGTGCTCCTGGAGCGGCCGGCCCGGGGCCAGCGCGTCCGCGGGGGCGAGGCACAGCGTGGCGCCCGAGGTCAGCGCCGTGAAGATCTCCTCCACGGAGATGTCGAAGCTGACGTTCGCGAACTGGAGCATCCGGCTGCCCGGGCCCACCCCGTAGATGGGCGCCTCGGCGGCCACGAGGGTGCACGCCGCGCGGTGCTCGATGAGCACGCCCTTGGGCCTGCCGGTGGAGCCGGAGGTGTAGATGACGTACGCGACATGGCCGGGGCCGACGGCCGGGGGGCGCGTGTCCCCGGGCCCGCTCGCGATGCGCTCCCAGTCCGAGTCCAGGCAGAGCACCCGGGCCGCATGCGCGGGCAGCTGCGCGAGCAGCCGCTGCTGGGTCAGCAGCACCGGCGCGGCGCTGTCCTCCAGCAGCAGGGCAAGCCGTCCCACGGGCAGCGCGGGGTCCATGGGCACGTAGGCGCCGCCCGCCTGGAGGATGCCCAGCATGCCGATGATGAGCTCCAGCGAGCGCTCCAGGCACAGGCCCACGCGCACGTCGGGGCCCACTCCCAGCGCGCGCAGGTGCCCCGCGAGCTGACGGGAACGCGCGTCCAGCTCCCGGTACGTGAGCGAGCGCTCCTGGAAGACGAGCGCGACCGCGTCCGGGGTGCGCGCCACCTGCGCCTCGAAGAGCGTGTGCAGGCACGCCTCCCGCGCGGGCCGCGCGGAGGCATTGCTCCACGCGCGCACCACCCGCCGCCGCTCCGTCTCCGCCATCAGGGGGAGCGCCCACGCCCGCTGGGACGGGTCCGCCACCAGGCCCTCCACCAGCGCGAGGTAGCGCTCACCGAGCCGCGCGACGGTGGCCGGGTCGAAGAGGTCGGTGCTGTATTCGAAGAGCCCGGTCAGCCCCTGCGCATGCGGGGCCAGCGACAGGCTCAGGTCGAACATCGACGTGCCCGGATGCAGGTCCAGGGGGCTGAGCGTCAGGCCCGCCAGGGCCTGCTGACCCGGGCCCGGGGACGTGTTCTGGAGGTTGAACATCACCTGGAAGAGCGGCGTGCGGCTCAGGTGCCGCTCCGGCTGGAGCGCTTCCACCAGCGTCTCGAAGGGCAGGTCCTGGTGGGCATAGGCCCCCAGGCAGACCTCCTTCACGCGGCGGAGCAGCTCGCGCAGGGACGGGTTCCTGGACAGGTCCGTGCGCAGCACCAGCGTGTTGATGAAGAAGCCGATGAGCCCTTCGGTCTCCCGCCGGTTGCGGCCGGCGATGGGCGTGCCCACCACCAGGTCCTCCTGGGACGTGTGGCGCGCGAGCAGCAGCTGGAAGACCGCCAGCAGCGCCATGAACAGCGTCACGCCCTCCTGGGCGCAGAGGGCTTCCAGCTTGCGTTGCGTGGCGGCGGGCAACAGGAAGGTGTGGGTGGCGCCCCGCTGCGTGAGCGCGGCGGGACGCGGCCGGTCCGTGGGCAGCTGGAGGACGGGGAGCGTGCCGCCCAGCCGCTCCTTCCAGTAGTCCAGCTGCGTGCGCAGCACGTCACCCTGGAGCCAGCCGCGCTGCCACGCGGCGAAGTCGGCGTACTGCACCGGCAGGGGCGCGAGCGCGGCGGGCGCTCCCGAAAGCCGCGCGGCGTAGAAGGTCACCGCTTCGCGGACCAGCACCTCCAGCGACCAGCCGTCGGAGATGATGTGGTGCATGGTCAGCAGCAGCAGGTGCTCACGCTCCGACAGCCGCAGCAGCCCCACGCGCAGCAGCGGGCCTGTCTCCAGGTCGAAGGGCCGCTGGGCCTCCTCCTGCGCCAGCCGCAGCGCCTCGGCCTCGCGCGCCGGCTCCGGCAGCTCGCGCAGGTCCACGAGCGCGACCTTCGGCTCCAGCGAGGGCAGGATGACCTGGAGGGGCTGTCCGTCCCGCTCCGTGAAGACGGTGCGCAGCGCTTCGTGCCGCCGCACCAGCTGGGCCAGCCCGTACTCGAGCGCGGCCACGTCCACGGCGCCGCGCATGCGGAAGGCGGCGGGGTTGTTGTAGAGCGCCGTGCCCGGCTGCAACCGCTCCAGGAACCACAGCCGCTGCTGGGCGAAGGACAGGTGCGCGGGCAGGGCCGGGTCGCGCGTGGGCATCGCTGGCGCCGTGGCCTTCGCGCCGGCCTGGGCGGCCTCCTTCTCCGCGAGCCGCTTGAGCAGGAGCGCGCGCTTCTCCGGGGGCAGGCTGGCGATCCGCTGGTCGATGTCACTCATGTCTGTTCACTCCAACTCGGCCAGGAGGGCTTCCAGCATCCGCGCGTCCGCCGTCGCCGCCTTGTGCTTGACGATGGCCAGCGCGAGCGCGGCGATGGTGGGGGATTCGAAGAGACCGCGCAGGGACAGGTCCACCCGGTACAGCTCGCGCACGCGTGACAGCACCTGCGTGCCCAGCAGCGAGTGGCCGCCCAGCTCGAAGAAGTCGTCCTCCACGCCGATGCCGTCGATGCCGAGCAGCTCCTCCCAGCAGGTGGCCAGCGCCTGCTCCACGTCGTCGCGCGGCGCCACGTACCGGGTGGCCAGGGGGGGACGCGGATGCCGGGCGCCCACCTTCTTCGGGGCGGAGGGCGCCGCGGCCTGGAGCCAGCGGGCGGCCTGCGCGGACAGGTCCGTGGTGCACACGGCCCAGCGCGCGGTGGCGGGCGCGTCCAGGAGCCGGAGGAAGGCCTCCAACCCCTCGGAGAGGGAGACCGCGTGTTCGGCGGGGCGGCCCTCCGCGGTGTGCCAGCCGGGCCAGTTCACGCTCAACCACGGCGTGCCCCCGGTGCGCGAGCGCATGGCCGCGAAGGCGTCCAGGAAGGCATTGGCCGCCGCGTACGCGCTGAAGCCCAGACCGCCGAGCACCGAAGCCAGCGAGGACTGGAGCAGCACGAAGTCCAGGGGCACGTCCCGCAGCGCTTCGTCCAGGGCCCACGTGCCGTGGACCTTCGCCTGGAACTGCTCCTCGCACCGCGCCGGGGTCGCCTCGTTCGCGAGGAGGAAGGTCTGCTCGCCCACGCTGCCCGCCGAATGGATGACGCCGTGCAGCTCACCAAACCGCGCCCGAGCCGCGGCGACCGCCGCTTCCAGTTGCTCGCGCCGGGCGACGTCCGCGCGCACCCACAGCACCTCCGCGCCCCGCTGTTCGAGCGCCATCAGCCGCTCCAGCGTCCGGCGGGTGGCGTCGTGCGCGTCGTGGGTGCGGACATGGTCCTCCCAGGTGGACCGCTCGGGCATGGCGGTGCGGCCCACCAGCACCAGCCGGGCCCGCGCCTTCTCGAAGAGCACCTCCGCCTGCGCCAGTCCGATGCGGCCCAGGCCGCCGGTGATGAGGTAGACGCCGCGCTCGCGCAGCAGGGCCGGGCGGCCCGCTGGCGCGGGAAGCCGCACGGGCTCGAAGGACTCCCTCCAGCGCTGGCCCGACCGGTAGGCCACCGCCGTCCCGTCCATCGGCGCGCGGAGCTCGTCCGCGAGCCGCGCCACCAGCCGCGGTTCGGGGCCGCCGTCCTCCGGAGGCACCACGTCGATGGCGCGGCAGCGCAGCGCGGGCTCCTCCTGGGGCAGGACCTTGCACGGGCCCAGCACCGTGGCCCGGCCCGGCTCCAGGCGCTCGTCGCCCGTGACGTCCTGCGTGCCCCGGGTGATGACATTCAGCTCGAAGGGCCCGTGGGCCTCGTGGGCCCGCAGCGCCTGGGCGAGGAAGAGCAACCCGTGGAAGCCGGAGAGGCTGTCCGTGCCGGTGCCCAGGCCGGAGAGCTGGACGATGTGCTGGGGGATGCCGCTGTCGGCCTGGAGCGCGGACAGCAGCAGGGCGTAGTGCTCCGGCTGGTGGACGTCGAGCGTGTACTGGCGCTCGCCCTGGCGGAGGAAGGCTCCGCCCGGGGTCACCGTCACCACGTCCTCGCCCTGGCCCACCAGGTGCGCGGCCAGGCGCGAGCCCAGGTCCGCGCCATCGAGCAACACCAGCCACCGGCCGGGTTCCGCGATCGCGGGGGCAGGGGGCGGCAGGGCCCGCTTCCACACCGGCCGGTAGAACCACTCCGCGCACTCCTTGCGCGCGGTGGCGTCCCGGGCCTCCGGGACAGCGCCAGGGGCGGTGCCCGCGTCAATCCAATAGCGCTGGCGCTGGAAGGGATACGTGGGCAGGGGGATCCGCCGCGTGGAGCCGTGGAGTCTGTCCGGCTTCAGCCGGGCGCCCGCCATCCACAGGCGCCCCGCGGTCTCCAGCAGCACCGCGGCGTCTGGCGCGGTGTCCTGGGGGCGCCGCATGGAGGTGAACATCGCGCGCCCCACCGCGTGGGGGCCCGCCTGCCGGGCCAACAGGGTCAGCGTCTGCCCGGGGCCCACTTCCAGGAACACCCGCTCGGGCTCCTGGAGCAGCGCGCCCAGGGCGTCCGCGAACCGCACCGGCTGGCGCAGGTGCTCCACCCAGTAGCGCGGGTCCGTGGCCTGCTCCGCCGTCACCCACGCGCCCGTCACGTTGGAGAGGTAGGGCAGCTTCGGCGGCGCCAGTCGCGTCCGCCGCACGCGGGCCTCGAACGCGTCGAGGATGGGCGACATCATCGACGAGTGGAACGCGTGCGAGGTGTGCAGGCGCCGGTGCTCCACGCCGCGCTCCCGCAGCCGCGCCTCCAGGTCCTCCACCTGGGCCACGGGGCCTGACGCGACGCAGAGCGAGGGCGCGTTGATGGCCGCCAGCGACAGCCCGTTCCCCAGCAGCGGACGCAGGGCCTGCTCGGACAGCGCCACGGACAGCATGGCGCCCTCGGGCAGCGACTGCATGAGCTTGCCGCGGGCCGCCACCAGCGCGAGCGCGTCCTCCAGCGACATCACGTCCGCGAGGCAGGCCGCGACGTACTCACCCACGCTGTGACCCAGCATGGCCTTCGGGCGGACGCCCAGGGACATCCACAGGCGCGCGAGCGCATACGCCGTGACGAACAGCGCGGGCTGCGCGAGCGCCGTGTCCCGCAGGCGCTCCTGGGCCTGCTCCCGTCCTCCGTCGGCGGGGTAGAGCACGGCGCGCAGGTCCAGCCCCAGCTGCGGCTGGAGCAGCTCGCAGCAGCGGTCCACGTGCTTGCGGAAGACGGGCTCGGACGCGTACAGCCCCTGGCCCATGCTGGCGTGCTGCGCGCCCTGTCCCGGAAAGAGGAAGACGACGGGGCTGTCCGCGCCTTCGGACGGCAGGGTGAGCAGCCGCCGCGCGTCGCGTGACGTCAGGCCCTGACGCGCGTCCTCCGCGTCCTGGCAGACGAGGATGCGCCGGTGCTCGAAGCGCCGCCGGCCCGCGTGGAGCGTGTGGGCCACGTCGGCCAGCGCCGCGTCCGGATGACGCTCCATCCACGCCGCCAGCTGGTCCGTCGCCGCGTCCAGCGCCTGCTCCGTCCGGGCCGACAGCATCAGCACATGCCAGGGGCGTGCTTCCCTGGCGCGCCCGGCCTCTGGCGCCTGCTCCAGCACCACGTGCGCGTTGGTGCCACCCATGCCGAAGGAGCTGACGCCCGCGCGCCGGGGCGCGTCGTGCGGCGTCCAGTCACGCGCCCCGGTGACGACCTGGAAGGGACCCCGTGCGAAGTCGGCCATGGGGCTCGGCTGGTGGAAGTGCAGGCTGGGCGGGAGCTTGCCGTGCTGGAGCGCCAGCACCGTCTTCATCAGCCCCGCGACGCCCGCCGCCGCGTCCAGGTGTCCGATGTTCGGCTTGAGCGAGCCCAGCGCGCAGGGCCCGGCGGACGCGGGCCGGCTCTCGAAGGCCTGGTTGAGCGCGGAGACCTCGATGGGGTCTCCCAGCGCGGTGCCCGTGCCGTGGGCCTCCACGTACTGGATGTCCGCGGGCGTCAGGCCCGACATGGCCAGCGCCTCGTGGATGACGGCGGCCTGGCCCTCCACGCTCGGCGCGGTGTAGCCCACCTTCGTGGCGCCGTCGTTGTTCAGCGCGGAGGCGCGGATGACGGCGAGGACGGTGTCGCCGTCCTCCAGCGCGCGCTCCAGCGGCTTGAGCACCACCAGCCCGACGCCGGAGCCCGAGACGGTTCCCTGGGCCTCCGCGTCGAAGGCGCGGCAGTGTCCGTCCGCGGACGCGATGGAGCCCGGCTGGTGCAGGTAGCCCACGCGGTGAGGCACGGGGATGGACACGCCGCCCGCGAGCGCCACGTCCATCTCCCCGTTCAGCAGCGCCTGACACGCCAGATGCACCGCGACCAGCGAGGTCGAGCACGCCGTCTGCACGGTGACGCTGGGGCCCCGCAGGTCGAGCAGGTACGAGGCACGCGTGGCCAGGTAGTCCTTGTCATTGGCCAGGGTGAGCGCCTGGGCGCCCACGGTGCGCACCAGCTCCGGCCGCGACAGCAGGTTCGACAGCAGGTAGCTGCTGGCGCTGGCGCCCGCGAAGACGCCGACGGAGAGGTCCTCCTGGGAGCTGGCGTAGCCCGCCCGCTCCAGGGCCTCCCACGCGCACTCCAGGAAGAAGCGCTGCTGCGGATCCAACAGCTCCGCCTCGCGCGGCGTCAGGCCGAAGAAGCCCGCGTCGAACAGCTCCACGCCGTCCAGGAAGAAGCCGGAGCGCACGTAGTGGGGCTGGGTGCGCAGGGGATGCGGCACGCCCGCGGACTCCAACTCCTCATCGGAGAGGACGGTGCGGGCCTCCACGCCGTGGAGCAGGTTCTTCCAGAAGGTCTCCAGGTCGGGGGCGCCGGGGAAGCGACCCGCCATGCCGATGATGGCGACGCCCTCGTGCCGGGCCGGCTGCGTGTCACTCATCCTGATCATCCTCACTGGAAGAACGCTGGGTCCGGGCCGGCCTGCCGCGCTGTCCGGCGCGCTCGCGCCGGGCCTGCACGCGGCGCTGGCCCTTCTCCTCGGTGGAGGGGCGCTCGTCGGCCCGCGCGAGGTGCGTGGCCAGCGCGCCCACGGTGGGGTACTGGAAGAGATCCGCCAGCGAGACGTCGAGGCCCAACACCCCGCGCAGCTTGCCGTGGACCTGGACGATGGACAGGGAGTTGCCTCCCAGGTCGAAGAAGCGCTCGTCGCGCCCGACGCGCACCAGCCGGAGCTGTTCCTGCCAGATGCGCGCGATGGCGCGTTCCAGCTCGGTGCCCGGTTCGACGTAGCTCTCCTGTGCCCCCAGCCGCAGACCGTCCGGAGCAGGCAGCGCCTTGCGGTCGACCTTGCCCGCGGCCGTGAGGGGCAGCGCGTCCAGGAGGACGAAGGCGGAGGGGACCATGAAGGAGGGCAGACGCTGCTCCAGGAAGGAGCGCAGCTCGGAGGCTTGGGGAGGCTGGGAAGCGGTGAAGTAGGCGACGAGGCGCTTGTCGCCGGGAGCGTCCTCCCGGAGCAGGAGGGCGACGTCGGAGAGGAAGGGGTGGAGGCGCAGGGCGGCCTCGACTTCCCCCAATTCGATGCGGATGCCGCGCAGCTTCACCTGGTCATCGAGGCGGCCGAGGAACTGGAGGGTGCCGTCGTGCAGCCAGCGGGCCCTGTCGCCGGTGCGGTAGAGGCGTGCGCCGGGAGAGGAGG